>JAUWXH010000225.1 GCA_030616465.1 Planctomycetota bacterium
CATGCCCTGGATGTGGGCGACGCCGAGCACATCGCGGCCGGCCGAGTTCCTGAGGGCTTCGCGGCTACTGGAAGACGCACAGGTCCTGCGTAGCCAGCTACGGGACGAGCAAGCCGAGCTGCTAAACCTGGCGGCGACGTGGAAGCTTACCCAGGCCGAGGTGGATCACTATGCCGGCCTCGACGTCAGCGAGATCCTGGCCGATCTTCAGCAGGATTCAGAGGAGCTGACCACCCGGAAGGTGGAGGCCACCGCCCGGGCCCAAGCGCTAGCCCGCGCGGTCGCCGAGCGGAAGCAAGAACTCGCGCAGGTGCGTGAGCGGCTCACGGCCGGCCGGGCGGCCTTGCTGAGCCTGGAGGAGAAGGGTTTCCAGGCCGGCGACGATGCCTCCTTCAACACCTATCGCGAGCGGTACCGCGAAATCGCCGACCAACTGCGCACCCTCCAGGAGCAGGAGCAACTGCTGGCCAAGGGCGGAACGCGCGGCGGTGAGCTGGTCGGCGACGATCTGCAGACGGCCGAAATCCGAGGTGGCGAAACCGTAGAAGGGCTCGAAGAGCTCGAGCGGAAGCTCACCGTTGCCAAGGAGAAGGCCCAACGCTTCATTGACGCGGAGAAAACCCTTGCCGAGCGGATCGAATTCGTGAAGCAGTCGGGCCAAACCGCCCAAGGCGGACAAGCCCGCTACGCGGCGCGGCTGGACGAGCTACGCCCCAAACTGGACGAGGCGCGGAAAGAAGTCGCAGAACTCGCCGAAGCCGCTGACGCGAAGGAAAAGGCGGCCCTCCAGGCGGCTCAGGCGGCCGTTCGGGCCTTCCAGGGCTCCGGTGCCGTCGTCAAGGCGTGGAAACGTGCGGCGAGCGACCTTCAGCGAGCCAAGGATCCGGAACGCAAGAACGAGCGGCTCAAGATGATCGTGAACGACACGTTCGTTCAGCAGCTCACGGAGGGTGCCGAGGGGGCGGCCAAGATGTTGGTCGCGCGCATTCACGCCCAGCGCGTGGATGCCGTTTCCGCTCATCTGACCGCACTGCAACGCTATGCCGCGGTCCGTCCGGGCGAGACCGTTGAACGGGAGCCGCTGCAAACCGCCATCGAGACTGCCCGCGACCAAGCCGTCAGCACGCTCAACGAGTGCGTCCAAATCTACGAGGAGTTGGTGCGGAAGTTGGCGAGGGAGGCCGCTTGGCTCCCGCAATCCTCGCTGGCCGTCGCACACTACATGCTCTCCAAGCTGGCCGTCAGCCCCGCTCAAGCCAACGAAGAATTGAGCTTGGCCGTCGAGAGCATTAAGGACGCGATCATCAACGAGAACTTCCCCTACCTCACCATGCAGCTCCGCTTCCGCGAGCACCTCAGGGCTCAAGGCGGCCAGTTCGACATCGAAGCGCAGCCGGAGGAAGAGGAGGCGCCGGAGGACGAGCAAGAGCCGCCGGAGGGCGAAGGCTGATCGTCCGGCCGGCTTCAGCGCTTGCTAGCGAGCCCTGAACAAGCGCGCGTCGGTACCGTTCCTGCCTACCCGCACCCGGGCCGTTCGCAGGCAACGTGGGCAACGCGCCAGATACACCATCCGGCCCGACCGCCGATAGACCCGAGCGTATACGCCGCAACACTCGAACAGGATGCCGATGTATGGCCGCGGCCTGTTACGTCTTCGGGCCGAGGGGCCGCTGCCGGCATCCGAAGGCTTGTGGTCCTCGTCCACCACCGCACGGGGCTCCGCGGTTGAGCGTCGTGTTTGCCACCCGCGCTATGTATCGGCAGGTTCAGAACGCCGGGTTTTGTCGGGGTGATGCCCGCTGACCGGTATGCCGGCCCGGCGACCGAGCGGCTGAAGGCGACCACGCTTTCCCGTATGATGCGATGCGATGTTTCTGATCGTTATCGGCGTGCTTTCGCTGGTCCTGGCGTTTCCCTCACCGCCCTACCGGTGGCTGAGCGACCCGGGGTACGTCATGTTGGCGGCGGCGGCGGCCACGCTGCTGCCGCCCATGGTGGCCGTGCTGGTTGGCCGGCGCGCCGTCGTCCTGCTGGATGCGCACCCCGACCACCCCGGGCGAGGCCAGTACGCCTTCGGCCGCGGAATGATGGTGACCCAGTTCCTGCTGGCGGTGTGCCATGCGACCCTGTTTCTGCTGACCGATTGGGTGCCGTTCTGCGGGCGCACCCCGGTGGTCGGCGGCTGGCCGCTGGTGTCCGGCCTGCTGGCGATTGTGCCGTTCCTGGTCTCGATTCTGCTCGCGTGGATCGCGGTCTACCCGGCCGACCGGGCCGTGCGACACATCGCCCTGGAGACCCACCTGTTCCGCGGCCGGCCGATCCAACCGGTCTGGCCGCTGCCCAAATACCTTCTGTTCAACCTGCGGCACCAGGTGCTGTTCGTGCTCATCCCGATGGTGCTGATTCTGGCGGCCCGCGACGTGATCGGCCTGTATGAGCGGCAGATCGATGCCCGCTGGCCGAACGCCCACGTCTCCGACCTGCTGCTCGGGACCGCGGCAGCCCTGGTGGCCATCATCGCCCCGCTGATCCTGCGTTACGTGTGGGTCACCCAACGTCTGCCGGACGGGCCCCTCCGCGACCGGCTCACCCGCCTGTGTCGGAAGCTGCGCTTGCGTTGCCGCGAGATTCTGGTGTGGCGTTCGGGCGGCATGATCGTTAACGCCGCCGTCATGGGCCTGGTCGCCCCGCTGCGTTACGTGCTGATTACCGACGCGATGATCGAACAGTTGCCCGACGCGAAGATCGAGGCGGTTTTCGGCCACGAAGCCGGCCACGTCAAACGGCACCACATTCTGTTCTTCTTGCTGTTTGCCTTCATCAGCGGCTGTCTGGTAACGATCCTCTCGGCGCGTGCCCAGCGCCTGGATCGCTTGACATACCAGCTTCTCACCGTGGTGGGCGCGGGCCTGCTGGTGCTCAAATGGGGCGTGCTGTTCGGCTGGATCTCACGGCGGTTCGAGCGGCAGGCCGACGTCTTCGGCGTGCGTACGCTCGCGCTGGGCGGACTCCCCTGCGACATGCCCTGCGCGCTGCACCATCCGACGGATGGCAATCCCGCCGGCCGCGAATCGCCGACCATCCTGTGCAGCACCGCCGCCCACGTCTTCGGGGATACGTTGAACGACGTGGCGCTCCTCAACGGGATTCCCCCCGAGGCGCGCAGTTGGCGACACTCGTCGATCTCGTCGCGCTCGCGCTTCGTGCAGAAGCTGGCTCACGATCCGGCCGCGGCCAGACGCTTCGAGCGCACGCTCTACCGCGTCAAGCTGGCCATCTTGCTGACGGCGGTGGCCACCGGCCTGTGGGCCGCCTACGAGCTGCAAATCTGGAGGCTCCTCGGGTAGCAGCACGTCGTCGCGCGCGGAAGCGTTCACGCCTCAATTCAGCTTCCACTCGTCGTCGGCGAGTCGTCGGCGCTGACGGGTGACCGCGCTGAGCGTCCGAATCTCGTTCAGCAGCATGGCGGCCCGCGCGGGTACATCCGCCTCGGCGAGGAAGCATTGTTTCAACTCGCCGTCCATCGGCAGCCCGCTGACGATCAGGTCGGTCGCGTCGCCCAACCCGAGCGGCATCTTCAGCAGGCTCGACCAGTGCTTGCGGACGTCCGCGTCGCCGAAGGGACTGTCCCGAACCGCGTGGTGCAGCGCCCGCCGCAGCTTTTGCAGCGCCGGCTCCGGCTGGTGAGAGAAGGGGCGGACCTGCTCGACGCGGGCTCGGCGGTAGGGGTGTCCCGACAGCTCTTCGATCACCCGCCCGCGGGCCTCGCCGCGTATCAGAATGTTGTACTTGCCTTCCTCGAGCTCCTCCGAGGCGACGATCCGCCCCAGCCCGAGGATCGGATGGATCGGTGCGTGCCGCGTGTAGTACAGCGGTTCAAACCCCGGTCGCAGCAGAGCCACCGCAATCGCCCCGTCCCCCGCCAACGCGTCAACCGTCATGGCCTGGTAACGCGGCTCGAAGACGTGCAGCGGCAACATGGCGCGCGGAAACAGCACGATCTCCGGCAGCGGGAAGACCGGGACGACTTCCGGCAGACTTTCCGACTCGTCGTTCACGCCGCGCGTTCCTTTCTCCTCTATCATAACGCGACGCACACCGGGAAGACCATCATGTTCGCGGTCGGCCCCGGCTTGCGGGCCCCCGTGCCCGCCCGTCAAGCGGCAACGCTCGCAGCCGGTCGGCCGTTTTGAAAGCCTTGCCGGCGACGTGGCTGAAGTGGTAGTCGAGCAGGTCGAACCATTGCTCGGAGTTGCCGGCCTGTGGTCCCCGATCGATCATGGCCGGCGAGATCCGCCGCTTTTCGACGTGGTGCATCTCGCAGTCGCGACAGAGCAAGCCCCCGGCGGTGGAACTGAAATGCGCCGGTGCACCCCGGACCCGCGGCCGCCCGCAGCCCACACATTCGCGGAACTGCGGCGCATAGCCGATCGCGGCGGCCAAGTCGATTTGAAACCGGACGATCGTCGCGATGGGGGGCCGCGCTTGCGCCAGCTCGCGCAAGGTCGTGAGCAGCGCGGCGAACAGCCCGAGGTGTGCGTCGTACTCCTCGGTCAACGCGCTCACCAGCTCGGCCGCGTAGAGGCCGCCGTACAGGCAAAGCAGGTTTCCGCGCAGCCCGGCGAACGCGTCGCGCTGAACCCACTCGGTCAGCGTGCCCAGCCCGGCAGTGTCGCGCGGCGGGGCGTAGCTCAGTTCCCCGTATTCGAGCAAGTCCAGCCCGGCGGCAAAGCGCTTGCGTGTGCCGCGCCGCACG
>JAUWXH010000558.1 GCA_030616465.1 Planctomycetota bacterium
GCGTTTTTCATGATCGGGACGGCGCCTGCCTGGCTGGGGCGGGGTGCCGATCCACCGGGTTTCCGCGAGATGATGGCGTACCTGAACGAGCACGTCGATTCGCGGACTGACGGCGTTGTGCTGTGCATCTACGACACTTCCCATCCGGACGTGATTGAGTGCGAAAAGCTGGGCTCCGCGTATTACCCCCTTGAGTACGCCGAGCCCTACGAGTTATGGCTGGGGCCGGATCCGGACGGCACGCACCACGCGGTTCTCCAGGACCCGCGCGGCTTGTACTTGGTCGTTTTCGAGGGCGATCCCCAGCCGCTGCTGGAGGAAACTGGGCGACGGCTTCTGCCCTTCGTCATCAACGGCGAGACCTATTCCCGCCTCTACTTCAAGCCCTACCGCTTGATTCGCGTCGCACCGCTCTCCAGGTAGGGTGGGTCTGGACCCACCACGCTGATCGCCGCCATAATGCCGCCATGCATATCTGCCACGTGATTACGCGGCTGATCGTCGGTGGCGCGCAGGAGAACACCTTGCTGACCTGCGAGGGGCTCCACGCGCGCGGCCATCGCGTCACGTTGATCAGCGGGCCGACGCGCGGCCCCGAGGGCAGCCTGGTCGAGCGGGCCCGCCGGGGCGGCTACGAGTTCATCGAGCTCCGCGAGCTGATCCGCGCGGTCAACCCCTGGATGGACGCCCGCGCCCGCCGCTATCTGCGAATGGAATTCGACCGCCTCAAACCCGACGTGGTGCACACGCACAGCAGCAAGGCCGGCATCCTGGGCCGCTTCGCCGCGCGCGACGCCCGCGTGCCGATCGTCGTCCATACCGTTCACGGGATGAGCTTTAACCGCACGCAGCCATGGGTGGTGCGCAAGCTCTTCGCCTGGCTCGAACGAAAGGCCGCACGCCGCACGCACGCCCTGGTAGCCGTCGCCGACGCCATGATCGCGCAGAGCGTCGCCGCCGGCATCTGTTCCGCCGAGAAGATGCAGACGATCTACTCGGGCATGGAGGTCGAGCACTTCGACCCGGCGTTGTACGACCGTGCCGCCGTCCGTGCTCAGTGGGGTATTGCCGAAGCGGACGACGTAGTGGTGGTGGGCACGATCGCGCGCCTGTTCCGCAACAAGGGCTACGAGCAGTTGCTGCCGATCATGGCCGTGGCGGCCCGCCGTGAGCCACGCTTGCGTTTCGTGTGGATCGGCGACGGGGCCCAGCGCGGCCAATACGAGTCCGAGCTCGCGCGCCTCGGGCTGACCGAGCGGATGACGCTGCTCGGCCTGGTCCCGCCGAGACAGATTCCCCAGATGATCGCCGGCTTTGACACCCTCGCGCATACTTCCCAATGGGAGGGATTGCCGCGGGCGGTCGTGCAGGCGGCGTTGATGTGCGTCCCGGCCGTGGCCTTCGACATCGACGGCACGCCGGAGGTGATTACCGACGGCCAGACCGGCCGGCTGGTCGCGCTGAACGACACGGCAGGCTTCGCAACGGCCCTGCTCGAGCTGGCCGCCGACGACAAAGCGCGCGCCCGAATGGGCCAGTTCGCCCGCGCGGCCTGCCTGGAGCGCTTCACCTGGCAACGGATGGTCGATGAGCTGGAGGCCCTTTACCT
>JAUWXH010000482.1 GCA_030616465.1 Planctomycetota bacterium
ACACCGGAGAGGGAAGGGAATCAGGGAAATTGGGTACGTCGGGCTGAGCGGGAGCTTCGGCCCCCCGTTCCGCGCGCCGCAACCCGCGGAATATCGATCTAGCTGGCTTTGTCCGCTACGTCCTACGGGCAACGCTCGCCCCAGTCGGCCAGGAGGATGTCCGGGCCGGGCTGATCGGCATCGGAGTGGCGGCGCTTCCCCAGGCGGTCGCTCACGCTCCCGGTTCTGTTTGCCGCTCTAGGTCCCGCAGCCCCAGTCGGCCAGCAGGATGCCGAGGTCGGCCTGGTCGGTCTTGTCGTCACCGTTCAGGTCGCCGACGCATCCGTTTACGGGGTCGTCGCAACCCCAGTCGGCCAGCAGCAGGCCGAGATCCGCCTGGTCCACGGTGTCGTCCCCGTTCACATCCCCGGGGCAGAAGACCCACTGTGACGCGGCAAACACATCGATGACGCCGTACCCGCAGTGCGAAAGCGGGTCATAGGTGCCGTGCTCGACGTAGTAGTCGGCGGTGAAGAACAGGGCTGTCCGGATCTGCTCGACCGTCCAGTGCGGATGGGCCTCGATCAACAGGGCCACGGCCGACGCCACCAGCGGCGTGGACATGGAAGTACCGTCGGCCGTGAGATAGGCGTAGTCGTCGTTCGGGTCGATCGAAGCGGTCATCTCACCGCGGGCCAATACTTCGGGCTTGACGCGGCCGTCCGCGGTCGGACCGTCGGAGCTGAAGTCGCTGAGCTCCCCGTCCGCATCGACCGCGCCGCAGGAGATGACCTCGAACGCGTCGCTCGGCGCGATCAGCGAGGGAAGATCGTGATCCCGGGCGCGATTGCCCACCGCCGTGCAGCAGGCCAGCCCGTTGGATGTGGCCACATTGACCGCGATGCTGGTCACGGCGGTCTGCCCATCCATGTCGAACCAGTCGTACCAGGCCCAGTAGCCCAGCGACGACGTGGCCAGGTCGGCCCCGTTCATCTCGATGAACTCCAGACCGGCGACGAATAAGTCCTCCTCGGCCGGATACTCGTCCGAGATGTCCTCGGTCTTGGCCAGCACGAACGACGCGTCGTAGGCCCCGCCCACGTACACGTCGGGCATGTATCCTGCGATCGTGCCGAGGACGGTGGTGCCGTGGTCGTGTTGGTGCACGACGCCGCCGTGGCCGTCGTCGAAGACGGGGTCGTTCGGGTCATAGCCGGCGTTGGAGTCATCATCGACGAAATCCCATTCGGCGACGACGTCGATCGGGTGCTCCGAGTGGGTGAACGCTTCGTGCGTCCGCTTGAAACCGGTATCCAGCACGCCGATCAGCACGCCGGCGCCGGTGAATCCCGCCGCGTGCATGTCGGTGATGCCGATCTGCTGCAACTGCTCTTCGGCCAGTCCGTGGAATCCGCGGGGCGACATGCCCGGCTCTCGCGGCGACTCGATCGGCACCGCTTCGGTGCGGACGGCCCGTCGGACCGGCGTGATTGCGCGCACGCACGGCAAGCGGCTGATCGCGGCGACCTGCTCCAACGAGGCCGTCACGCTCACCGCGTTTAGCCAGCGGCTGGTCACGCGCAGCTTCGCACCGGTGGCCGCGACGCGCTCGGCGTAGCCCGCATACACCGGAAGGTCGTGCCAGTCGAACAGGCCGGGCCAGGTACGCCGAAGCTGGCGGCGCTCGATGGCGCGCGGATGGAATGCCGCTTGCGCCCGCGCGAGGGCCCGCTGATAGGCTTGGTCGGAGGCGATGCCCTTGTCGGCGAAGAACACCCAGACCGCCGCCGGGCTCTCACCGTCGTCCAACAGCCGCCAGACGCGCTCGTGGACCACCGCTCGCCCGCGGTGGACATCATCCGCTACGCCGCCGCCCAGGACGCCGAGAGCGGCAAGGATGTACATGCAGTTCATTGTCAGGCCCTCTCCCGGCGACTTGACCACCATCCCACCGCGTGCGCTCAAGTCGCCGCATCAACTGCCAGTATATCCGACCGGCGTGCAGGAATTCAACCGAGTATTGATGGCGTGGCCCGGCGCGGATCCCGGCAGGGGCGTGGTTGAGGTCGCCGGTGTAGCGGCCCGCGCCCTCGCCGGCCGTATGCCTACAGCACGCCGCGGTTGGCACATCCGGCGCGATTGATCATTCGGCCGATCTGCGTTGCAATACCCGCTTTGAGCAGCGTGCCGCGCCGGCTGGGCGGCGTGTGAGGGGCAGGGCGGTGAGCGAGGCAGAACGCATGCGTGGTCGTATCCTGGTGGTGGACGACGAGCCGCTAAAGCGCATCACGCTGCAGATCGAGCTGAGCGAGCAGGGCTTCGAGGTCTACGAGGCCGCCGACGCGCTGATCGCCCGCCGCGTCTTCGATAACAACCCCGTCGATGTGGTCGTCACCGACGTGCGCATGCCGGGCATGAGCGGGCTGGAACTGTTGGCTTA
>JAUWXH010000086.1 GCA_030616465.1 Planctomycetota bacterium
GGGATAACGGCACGGAGTACGACCTCACGGCCACGTCGAGTATCACGCCGGCGTATGTCTATCTCTCCGTCCGCGACAACGCCGTCCTCGTCGTCGCGGATAGCTCCGCCGACGATCCCGCGGCCGGGGGCGCCGAGATGCCCGCCGGCCAGACTCACAAGCTCTGCGTTTTGGGTATGACGAAGCTGCACTTCAAGAGCGCCGTCGCCGACGCGGCCGGAATCCTGGGGCTGACGATCTTAGGGAGCTGACGACGTGGTCGCATGGACACCATCGACGGCGAACAGCGATCGACGCGGCCGGCACGTGCGCGTGTTCGCCTCGCCGCTGTACTGCCGGCCGGACGGGCGGACCTGGTGGAAGATCGACGAGGCCCTGTCGGTCGTCCGCAACGAGTCGTCCGGATCGGTGTGCGTCGCCCTCGCCGACGATTGGATCGTCTTCGCGCCGGTCGACAATGCCCTCCTGCAGGAGGCTTGCGATCAGTACGTCCTGGAAACTCGACGGTTCGGCCCGGTCCTGGCCGGCGGCAGGTTGCCCGATGCGCTGAGCTGGAACGTGTCCTTCAGCGCGCGCGTCCGGCCGACGGCCGACGGCTGGCAATTCCCATGCGCCGACGTTCGCCTGGGCGTATTCGTCACGGACTGGCTGACTCGTTTCGCCGGCAGGGTGGAGCTCCGATCGGAGGGCGTGACGCTGGACCTGGCCGAGGCCAAGCCCGACGCCGGCGGCAAGGTCGACCTGGACCCGGAAACGGTTTCGCCCGCCGCAACGCCTCGGTGCCTGTACGCAGAAGACATGTTCAATTGGAACGGCATCCGCACGGCCGCGACGGGGACGATTCAAGCCCAGTGGCAGGCGGCAGTGGACGCCGCAGGCGGTGGCCAGTTCGAGCATATCGCCCGCTCCTGCGTCAGGTTTGACACGTCAGCATACGCCGATCCGGTCTCGGCGGTCCTTCGAGTCAAACGCCAGAGCGGTACGGAGGACCCGAGCCATATCCACCTGTCGAAGTGCGCCTTTTCGGTGGGGTTCGATCAGACGAGCGACTACCGCAAGGTGTACGACGGCTACGGGGCGGATCCGCTGGGCGTCCTGTCCGCGGGGACGGGGTGTTGGGAGCGGGACATCCTCACGGACTACGAGGCAAGCGCCACGTTTGACCTGGGCCTCGTCGAGAAAGCGCACGACTTCGACAACGTCGACCCGTCCGGCGACGGCAACTGGGGGGCGCTCTTGGTCAAGACGGGCGACGACGGGCCGCGGATCGTGCTGGAAATGCCGGCGGCGCCGCCCGGGGGGACGTCGACGACCACGTCGACGGCGATCTAGTGAGGGCAAGCAATCCCGACGTATGTCGGGACTGAAAACAGGAGATTAACGATGGCAGACAAACTGGGCAGAGACGCGAAACTGTATTACAGCGCGACGCCGATCACCGTGGACGCGGCGTCGACCGGCGGCTGGAGCGAGGTCACTCTCGTCCGGGACCTCACCACCCCGATGGACGCCGACGAGTCCGATGTCACTACGCGCGCGAGCGGCGGCTGGACGCTGACGCGCGCATCGCACAGGGGGGCGACCATCGATTTCGACCTGTTGTGGGATTCGGACAACGCCGGGCAGGTCGCGATAAGGGACGCCTTCCTTGCCGGCAGCGCAGTGAGCCTGGCGGTGATGGACGGGGACATCGCTGTCGCGGGCTCCGAGGGCCTGGCGGCGAACTTCTCGATCTTGGGCTTCGGCCGCGGCGAGCCGCTGCGCGAGGGCATGACCGTCGCCGTCTCGGCCAAGCCGCGCAGCTTCCCCGAGTGGTACGAGACCACGTAATCCCGACGTACGTCGGGTGTGAAATGGGAAACCGGAAATAGGAGAAAACCAAAATGGCCACCGACCTATCGGACCTGGTCGTCAGAATCCAACTCCAGCTTAACGCGAACGTGAAAAAGGCGGCGGACCTCGCCGCGCCCGCGATCCCGCTGGTCATCGGCAAAACCCAGGACTTCGCGTTCGCCGCCACGCCCGGCGCCAACGAGGCGAATCAGATCTGGTGGGACCGGCGCACGGTCGCCGGCAACGGCGCCGACCCGCTCGACCTGAACGGGACGCTCAAGAACATCTATAACGAGTCGCTCGACCTCACCGCCGTCAAGGCGATCATCGTGCTTAACCAGTCCGATCTGACGACGACCACCCCCGCGCATACGGCCACCGATGCGCACATGGCGATCGGCGACATCGCCGCCGGCGGGACCGAATTCCAGGGCCCGATGAACGATCCGGGCGATGGCTTGATCCTCCATGTCGGGGGGATGTTCGCCATAACCAATCCCACCGCCACCGGGTGGGTCGTCGGCGCGGCGGCCAGTGACATCCTGTACATCAAGAATTTGGACGCGGCCGACGAGCTGCTCTACGACGTCATCTTCGTCGGGGAGCAATAGCAGGGCCAGGGCCGCCGGCCCGGCCCGGCAGCCGGAACATTTTGACAGCCGCGATTTGCGGTTTGGGAGAACCGATATGGCGAGAGTAATGCGCGACACCGCGGCGCGGTCGATCATGGAGTTTCTGAAGACCTGCCCGCGCACGATGATGGTCGACCTGGTCCGCCCGGCGCCGATGGTGCCCGGCGCTCGCGTGGTCCGAATCCGGATCGAGCTGCCGGACGAGGCGGCCGCCGAAAACGTGCCCGTCGAGCTGCGCGGTCTCCCGTCGCCCAAGGGCGAGGTCCGGAGCGCGCAGGCTCCCGCGGCGCCCGAGGAGCACAAGGACCACGAGTCCAAGGTCGGCGTCGGCGACGGCACGTATGCCGGGGCGCGGGAGCACGCCGAAACCCAGGCGCCCCGCCGCAAGCGCCCGACGGCGCCGGCCAAGACTCCGGCGCCGGCCAAGGCTCCGGCGTTTCCGCCCAACCCCGACAACCCCGACAGCAAGTGACCACCGCATCGGGCGGTGGCGAATGGAACCATGCCGGCACGCCGGCACAGGAGAACGCAATGCTGGAGCTAATCTGGAAGGGCCTCAACTCGCCGGTGCTGATCGCGCTGCTCGCGGCCGCCGTGCTCTGGGGCCTCAACAAGCTGTACGCCGCGAAACCGGCGTGGGCACGGTGGGAAGGGACCATCATCGAGGCGATTAAAGCCGCCGAGAAGGCGATCCCCGACGACACCCCGAACAGGGCCTTGTCCCGGATGAACAGCGCAATGCGATACGTCCTCAACGTGTACAAGGAGATGCGCGGCCGAGACGCGAAACCCTCGGAGGTGGCTGCACTGCGCGAAGGCATAAACATTGTGCACGCGAAGCTGGAGGCCGGCGGGAACCTCACGCGTGCCGACCCTCCTGACGCGAAGACGTGAGGCAGGAGCGAACCGCAACAACATCGAGCGTGAAAGGACACGCCATGCCGCGAATAACGATCGCAAACTTGAAAGCCCGTACCGAGGAGCTCGGGCTCCTGCGCGAGAAGATCCAGGACCTGCGCACGAGCGAACGTGAGCTCAGCGAGGAGGTCCGCCTGGCCATGCAGGCGCGGGGCGGCAAGCCGCTGGCCTCGGAGCACTTCCTGGCGAACCTGGCCGTGAAACGTTCGCTCTACATCGACCCGGCGGTCTTTCGCAAGACGTTCGGGCCGAAGCTGTTCGGCAAGTGCGCCCGGATCGACATCAAGGAAGCCCGCCGCCACGTGGAGGCGCCGCGGCTGCTGGCGATCGGGGAGTACTCGTCGACTACGTCGCTGACCACCGCCCGCCGAATCGCCAAGGTCGCCGGGCCTGCTCGCACCCCCGCCCGGCGAAAGGAGTCAGCATGATCGCGTTCATAGTCGCCATCCTCGAGGTCGTCCTCCGGGCCCTGCTGCCGGCGGTCGTCGCGGCGTCGAAGTCGACGGCCGAGGACGGGGCCCGGCAGCCGGCGCTCCGCGCCCGCCTCCGGGCCCGGGTGCGCTCGAGCTGGGGCCGCAACTCGCGGACCCCCATCATCGCGCTGCTGGTTGGGCTGATACTGGTCGCGGGGGCGACCGGCTGCGGGCTCCGGACGGTGTACGTGCACAGCGGCGAGCCCGTGCGGATCCGCGAGACGGTCCGCATGGCGAAGGTGTGGGTCCTCGACGCCGCCGGCGTGGCCGTACCGGCCCAGATGGACCTGCTGGAAGGCTGGTATTGCCTGCCGGACACCGATCCCCCGATGGGGCGCGACCCGACGGCTCCAGCGGAAAGGACAGATCCGATGAAGACGTTCAACGACGCGGCCGGGCGAACCTGGACGCTGGCGCTGACCCTCGGCAGCGCGATGGCCATCAAAGACAAGCTGGGCATGGACCTGCTCCGGCCGGAGGTCGGGTTTCCCGGTCCGGAGGACCCGCCGTTGCTGACGCGACTGGGCACCGACGAGATGCTGCTCGGCGAGGTGGTCTGCTCCCTGCTGGAAGGGCAGTGCGAGGCGCAGAAGACCACGCCCGCTGAGGTTCGCGCCGCCTTTGACGGCGCGGCGCTGCTCGCGGCCCAGGAGGCGTTCTATGCGGAGCTCGTGGATTTTTTCCGGAGCCGCGGCCAGCCACATCGAGCCCGGGCGGTCGAGGCGCAGATGGAGATGATCCGGGCGGCGGTGAAGCTGATCGAGACGCGGATCGAGGCGATCGACGTCGACGAGACGATCCGTGGCGTGATGTCTGGTTCATCGCCGGAGCCGTCGGCGTCGACCCCCGAGCCCTGACGTTGCGCGAGTTGCTGTGGATGGCCGAAGGGCACGGGCGCGACGCGTGGAGTCACACGTCGGCTCTGTGCGCCCTGATAGCGAACGCCCACCGCGATCCGAAAAAGGGCCGGGCACATAGGCCGGCGGATTACGACCCGTATCTGGACGGGCGACGGCGAAGGCGCGGCATGCCGATCAAGGCCGACGACATCCGGATGCTCCGGGCGGTCTTCGGGTTGGGCAGTTCGGCGCGCCGATCGGTCCCGGCCAAGCCGGACGGGAGCACGAAATGAAACGCGGCGGATTCGTCAATATGCGGATGAGGCGATTCTCTTTCCGGCCCCGGGTCGTAATGAATGCGGTCGACCGGGCGCGCCGGCGCAACCTCACGCGGCTGGGCGGGTGGATTCGCAAGACCGCCCGGCGGTCGATCCTGAAGCGGAAGAGCACGTCCGCGCCTGGCAAGCCGCCCAGCAGCCACGTGGGCCGCCTGAAGAACCTGATCTTCTATGCTTTCGATGAGGCCCAGTTCTCGGTCGTGATCGGTGCGATGCTCTGGGGTGGCGCGAAATTTCGCGGCTCACGACGCGCACCCGAGCTGCTCGAGCATGGCGGGGTGACCAGTCGATCCCGCCGCGGCCGCCGCCCGCGTCGCATGCGATATCGTCCGCGGCCGTTCATGGGCCCCGCCCTCGGGAAGGCCGTGTCCGAGGACAAACTCGCCCAGGTCTGGCGCAATTCCGTGCGGAGGTGATTGATGATAGGACCGGGTGCCATCCGTGCCGGACGCGCGTTCGTCGAGATCTTCACCGAGGACAGCAAGCTCGTCCGCGGCCTTCGGCGTGCGCAGCGCCGGGTGAGGGCATTCGGCAGGCGCATCGGCGCGCTCGGGCGAAAGATGGCCATGCTGGGCGCCGCGCTGGCGGCGCCGATGGCGTTGGCCACGCGGGTTTTCGCCGGGTTCGACAGCCAAATGCGCGCGGTCAAGGCCGTTCTCGGGGCCACGGGAGCCGAGTTTGACAAGCTCACCGAGAAGGCCAAGCTGCTCGGGCGGACGACGTCCTACACGGCCGGCGAGGTGGCCGGGGCGATGCTCGTCCTGGCCCGGGCCGGCTTCGCCCCGTCGCAGATCGACCAGGCGGTCTCGTCGATCCTGTCGCTGGCCCGGGCCACCGGGACGGACCTGGCGATCGCCGCCGACATCGCCGCCGGCCAGCTCCGGGGGTTCGAGCTGGAAGCAAACGAGATGGCGCGCGTCAGCGACGTGTTGACGGCGACCGCGAACAACTCCGCCCAAACCCTGGAGGACCTCGGCGAAGCGCTGAAGTACGCGACGCCGGTGGCCAAGAGTTTCGGACTTACCCTGGAGGAGACGAACAAGATCGTCGGCTCGCTGGCAAACTTCACGATCCGCGGGTCGAAGGCCGGGACCGCCCTACGGAACATCATGCTTCAGCTCGCCGACCGGGACGTGCGGGCGCGGCTGACGGAATTGGGCGTCGCGACGACCGACGTCGCCGGCAACATGCTCGAGGTCTCGCAGGTCCTGCGGAACGTCGGCATGGCGATCGGCAAGATGCCGAAGGCGGACCAACTGTCGCTGTTGAAGGACCTGTTTACGAAAAGAGCCGTCGCCGCCGGGATCAAGTTGACGACGGCGAACTTTGAGCGGCTCAACGCCGCGATCGACAATGCCAACGGGACGGCGAAACGAGCCGCCGACGAAATGCTGGGCGGGATCGGCGGCGCCATGATCCTGCTCAAGTCGGCCGTCGAGGGCGTGGGGATCGCCATCGGCGAGGCCCTGGCGCCCGCCCTGTCGGACATGGCCCAGTGGTTGACCAGGGCGGCGGGGTTCGTGACCAAGTGGGCCTCGCAGAACAGCGTGCTGCTCGTGTCACTGCTGAAGATCACCGGCGCCCTCATTGCCGGCGGGGTCGCGCTGATGATCCTGGGCGGCCTGATCGGCTCGGTGGCGAGCATCCTGGGCGGGCTGCTCTCGGTCATCACGCTGGTCGCCGGCGCGTTAAAGCTCCTGCTGGTCGGCCTGACCCTCCTGCTCTCTCCCATCGGCCTGGTGGTCGCCGCCGTGGCGACCCTGGGTGCAATGCTGCTTTGGGCGGCCGACGCGGGCGGCAAGTTGCTGGACTGGCTGGGCGGCAAGTTCGACCAACTCGCCAAGACCGCGACCAGTGTGTTTGAAGGCATCCGCGATGCGCTGATGACCGGCAATATCAAACTGGCGGCGCAGATCCTCTGGGCGGGCCTGAAGGTCGTGTGGCTGGAGGGGACCCAGGAGCTGCGCAAAATCTGGAGGGAGTTCTGGGGCTGGGTTGAAACGACCCAGGAGAAGGCCATCGACAAGGTCACAAAGTGGCTGATCAAGGCCGACCCGTTACTGACGAGGATCGACGCCGCAATCGAGGCCGACGTCAAGCAACTGTGGCTGTCCCTGAAGGGACTTGGCATGCAGGTAGCGGCCGGATTCACCGGGGAGGGCTTCGAGGGCAAGAAGCGCATCGAGGCGGATATCGAGAGACAAAAGGAGGACGTGGAGAGCAACCGGCTCCTGCGAGTCGCCAAGGCCCAGCGCTTCTTCGAGGAGCACGGCGAGGAGATGCTCGAGGGAGCGGGGCAGGTGCATCGGCGAGAGATGAAGCGGATGGCCGAGAAACGCGCCGCCGGCGAACGCGCCACCAAGGATGCCAGGAGGGCATACGCCGCGCTCATCGAGGCCGCCCGCGACGCCGCCGAGGTCAAGGCCGCAATTGACGAAATAGCCGGCGACGAGGGCGACGGCGCACCGACGGCGGG
>JAUWXH010000404.1 GCA_030616465.1 Planctomycetota bacterium
GCCGGCAGGGCCGAGCGAGCCGCCGACGAGGCACGCCTTCTCGCTTGGCCGCGCGCATTCTATGCCCCGACCAAGTGTCCCGTCGCACGATTTCGACGGTTGAAGAAGCAGTGGCCCGCGAAAGACACCTGTAGGCAGAAAGGGGTACAAGTGCAATTATTGGCGCTGCGGCGGTTTGCACCGCCGGCCGCCCAGGCGAATGGGTTATTTCACGACCAGGTCAATGAGCTTGAACTGATCCACGTCCACCCGCCCCTGGTCGGTGAGCGGTAGCGCGCCGATCACCGAGAGGCTCCGGACGGCCAGGGCCATGAACGGGCGGCGCAGGGTGCCGCCGAGGGCCTGAGCCGCCTCGTGCAACGTGCGTAACTGGGCGCTGAGCGTCTGCGGATCCTCGTTGCTCATCAAGCCGCCGACCGGCAGCGTCACGTCCGCCAGCACGGTCCCGTCCTTCACCACGCAGAGACCGCCGCGGATTTTCACCAGGTGCACCGCGGCGGTGAACATGTCGTGGTCGTTGGTCCCGGCGATGACCAGGTTGTGCGAGTCGTGGCCGACCGAGGAGGCGATCGCCCCGCTGGAGAAGCCGAACCCGCGCACAAAGCCGAGCCCGGTGTTGCCGCTGGCCTGGTGTCGCTCGATGACGGCGAGCTTGCACAGCTCGCGTTTTGGATCGGCGTGCAGCAGGCCGCGTATGACCTTCATCTTCTCGACGGACCGCTCGGTGTCGATGCGGCCATCCCTGACCTCGATGACGTGCACGTTGCACTCGGCCATGTCGGGAGGGGCTTTGATGGCGAGTTGCTCCGGCTCGAGCCATTGGACGTTGATGCTGCTGCGTAGGATGGGGGCTCTTCGTTTTCCCGCGTCGCGATCGATGGCGACGCCGCCGGTCGCAGCCAGTTGCCCGGCGTGGTACACGCGGCTGACCCGACAGCTCTCGAGGTCTTCCAGAATGGCGAGCGACGCCAGCTTACCCGGGGCCACCGCCCCGAATTGATCCAGCCCGAAGTAGCGGGCCGGGTTGACGGTCACCAGCTTGATCGCGTGGATAGGGCTCATGCCGGCCTGCACGGCGCGACGAACCAGATGGTCCAGGTGCCCCTCGGCCAGCAGATCGTCCACGTCCTTATCGTCCGTCACGAACATGAAGCGGTCGAGTGTGTCGGGCTTCACCAGCGGCAGCAGTGTGTCCAGATCGCGCGCCTGGCTGCCCTCGCGGATCATGATCTGCATCCCCAGCCGCAGCTTCTCGCGGGCTTCTTCGAGCGTGGTGCATTCGTGATCACTGCCGATGCCGGCGGCTACATACGCGCACAGGTCGCGTCCACTCAGCCCGGGCGCGTGGCCGTCGGTCGGCTTGTTATCCATCAGGCCGAGCTTGTCGAGGCAGTCCGTATCGCCGGCCACCACGCCGCGATAGTCCATAATCTCCGCCAGACCGAGCACCCACCGATCGCTAAGCAGCGGCAGCAGGTCCAGCGCGCGCAGCTCCCCGCCGCAACTCTCGAAACGCGACGCGGGCACGCTCGAACTCAACATGAAGTAGACGTGGATAGGGCAGTACTTGCTCGAGGAGAGCATGAAGCGGATGCCCTCCATCCCCATCACGTTGGCGATCTCGTGCGGGTCGGTCACCACCGCGGTGGTGCCGTGTGCGGCGACCAGCTTGGCGAACTCCGGCACGCTGAGCATTGACGACTCGATGTGCACGTGCCCGTCGATGAACCCCGGGCAGACGTACTGGCCCTCCAGGTCCACCGTTTCGTGCCCCTCGTATTGTCCGATGCCGACGATGCAGTCACCCGCGATCGCCACGTCGCCCTCGTGAATCTCACACGACAGGACGTTTACGATCCGGCCGTTTTTCAGGACCAAATCCGCCGGCTCCCGGCCGGCAGCGATGTCGGTACGCGTCTTCAGATCCACATCTAACCTCCAGGTCGATCAGATGAGCAGAAGTGGCCCGCCAGCCGATTGGCACTCCCGTTCCCATGGCGGGCATTACAGCATCGTCGCCGGGCGGCCGCAACCGGCAGGACACCCCGCGCGACATGGTCCCGCGGCCAGCGCGCAGGACCAGCGTCCGCACTGGGTGGCCCACCTTCTTAGAAGAATGCGCATGAGTGCTTCACGCAACCTGTTTTCTGAGAGGCGGGGAACCCGGTCTTCAGCATTGCGCCCCGTTGCCCGTTGAGGGTCGGCTTCAGCCGACCGGCCTTTGCCACCAACTTCAGTTGGTGGTTGCCAAGGCGGCAAACCCAGTTCTTTAATAGCCGGCTTCAGCCGGGCTTCTCGGAAGCGTAGCTGAAGGATCGGCCGTGAGAACGCCGTGGCCTATGGCAGCGCGTCCTACTCCGCTTGCTCTTCTTGCTCGCCGCTCGGTTCCTCCGGTTCCTCCCCGATGAGCGGAATGGAGGGTAGTTCCTCGCGCTTCGGCGGCGGCGCCGACACCAGCGGCGCAAGCGGCTCCTCCGGCAACAGAGCCGCCTCGGCCCTGCGCCGTGAACCGTACGCCGCCAATGCGAATACGATCGTCGCCAGCCCGTACCCGACCGCCAGCGGAAACGCGCGGTATGTAAATGTCGCCGGTGAAGCTTGCGTGACGGCGGTCGCCGGTTGCGTCTCGGCAGGCAACATCGCCGCCGCCGTCGTTTCCCCCACCTCGGCGATCGCAGCGGTCGCCGTCTGTCCCCAGCCCTGCCAGATGAAGAACTCGCGGATGACGTTGCCCTCGACGCGGTACGAATGGAGCAGCCCGATCAGCGTCAGCACCGTCGCTGCGCCGCACCAGATGGCCGCCACTTTGTAGCGTTTTTCAATGAGCGCCACGCCGATCGCCGTCAAAATCAGGGCCGACACTATCCAGCCGGCGTTCGCGCCAAAGAGCGCCAGCATGCCGGGGAGCTCAGGGATCTGTGCTTCTGGACTCGGGTTGCTGAGAAGCCCGGCCAGAGTGGCGGTTGCACCGGCATCATTCAGGAGGGCCTGGAACTTGACGACCAGGAGGGCT
>JAUWXH010000235.1 GCA_030616465.1 Planctomycetota bacterium
GGGAATGGGCGCAGCTTGGCCTGGAAATGCCAGCTCAATTGCCCGCTGTTCGTCTTCACCACGATCGCACAGACGTTTACAAACGGTCCGGGGCCAAAAAACGGCCTTGCAGCCTCTTCGTCGGGAGCGTAGCTGGCAGCGACTTCGTGCGCCGTCTCCGGGCTCAGCCCTTCCAACCCCCCGATGAAGACTACGTCCCCTTCAACTTGTTCCACTTGCTGGCGAAGGCAATCAAGACCATCCGGATCGTGCACCGGAATCGAGTATTCAGGAAACAAGACGAAGGGAACTGGCAGGCCCCGCCGTTGATCCTCGGCCGCTCGGATCCTAAATGCCTTCTCAATCAGGTCCTTCTGTGCTTCTCTGCACGCATCGGAGAGCCGAAACGGAACAGCTCCATCGGGCTCAACATCGTATTCCGGCTGGACCACGACCACACCGAGCCGCCGGCCGGCATTAATGCCCAGGCCGGCCAAGTCGACGCGCTCCACCTGGAAACCCCAATCGTCGTCCGTCATGTTCCCGCCCGCATCTGAACTCACGATTCGCCCGCGTCCGACCATGCTTCCACTCGACCTGACCCCGTCATTGTACCAGATCCGACGGTGGGTTGTTCGCTTCAAGTTCGCCGTCCTGGCGCTCTCCGGCTGGGTCCAAGAAGCTGTGGGTCGGGCCAGAGCCCTCGCGAGGCAGATCGTCCCGAGCCACGGCTGGCTCGATGGTTTCTAGTAGGGGCGTTCGACGATGCCGGGATCGCGCCGGAAGGAGTGGCCGCGATCCGCGCAACAACCGGCACGCCCAGACACGCCCCCCGCACGCCCAACTCGATTATCGGACGCCCCCCAACGAAAAACGGCCAGCCGTAAGTGGCTGACCGTCGTCGAGTTACCCGATTAGCGGGGGCAGGACTCGAACCTGCGACCTCCGGGTTATGAGCCCGACGAGCTACCAACTGCTCTACCCCGCAGCACTGCTCGAATACTAGCACATCCCCACGCCGCTGCCAAGTCGCCCAAACCAAGAATCGCCGGAGATTGTATCCTCTCGTGCGCGACCTCATCGAGGGCCAGTACGGGGGGCGGGGGGCCGTTGGGCGGTCGAAACGCTGGCACCCCTGCCGGGCCGGAATCGCGGTGTTGGCCCTGCCGGGGGTTGGCGTGCTGGTCTTCGGAAAAGGGCCGGTGCGGATGGGCGGGCCGCAGGTCTCGCCATCGCAGCTCAGATACGGTTCACGCTGCCCGTCGGGAGCGATCCCCAGCTCGTGCGGGCGTTGCGCTTCGCACCGCTTTTGTTCGGTAAGCGACGGTTAGTCCACGCGGACCCCGCGCTGTTGGAGCCACTCCTTCAGATCCCCCATTTGTGTGTCAAAGACCTCGTTGTCGTAGTCCTCTTCCAGCTTGCGGATGTGTTTGGCCAGCTCCGGCTCTCGCTCGAGGGCGTCGTTCAGCCGTTTCTCCCACGCGTCACTCTTCGTCCGCAGGCGATCGAGATTGACTTGCAGACCGAGCATCGCGGTCAGCTTCCTGATGACGGCCTCAATGCTCTTGGGGTTCGTGCCCTGAATGTATGCCGGAATCTCCGCCACCAGACTCGCCATGCGGAAGCCGCCGCCGCTCGCCAGGGTCATCAGATACGTGGAAAAGCTTGCCGGCCCCTCGTAGTCGGTGAAGGTTACGCCGTACGGCTCCAAGGCGGGTTTGAGGCTCTCGTCGGATACCGTGCTCATGAGGCGCGGTTCACGCGTATGCGGGACGGTCCCGGCTACGCTTCCGATGAAGTACATGGCCGAGATGCCGGCTTGTGACGCGAACGAAAACAGGCAATCCGCGAAGTCGCTCCAGTTGAAATTCGGCTCTCTGCCGCTGAATAGAAGCAGATCATTCCCCCTGTCGCAGAAGAACGTGTTTGTGGGAGGCTGGTAGGCCTCGATCAAGCCGTTTTCGATCTTGGTGTGTGGGCGGAAGAGCGAGGAGATTTCCATCGACCCGGGGAAGTTGTAGATGTAGAAGCCCTCGGGGGCGATATCGGCAGCCTTCTGTGCACCGAGCGCCTCGACCAGCCACTCCACTGTGCCGGTCGAGACGTCACCCCCGTCCATCCAGCCGGAGAAAGCCAGGATCAACCGGCCGTCGCTCAGCTCCGGTCGGGTATAGATCTTCAGCCGCTCGGGCGACATCCTTTCGCCTCCCATCTGGTCAGCAACGGCGTCGGGCCGGCACGATGATAATCTGCCGGCGGCAAGTCCGACAATGCCGTGTGCAGCCGGCGGTCGTCCCATTCCTGTGTGGGCTCCTCAACGGTGACTCGGGCGGCCTGGGCATCCTGCCCGAGTCTCACGGGCGGGGGGCGCCCGTGCTACCCTGGCGTAGAATGGCGACCTGGCGGACGGGCACGCAGCCGAACGCCGCAGGTGGCGACGACATGGGCGAATGCACGATCTGTCACCGCCAGTCACCCCACATCAGCCAAACCCTGGGCTTGTGTACTGGATGTATCCTGGCCGACACGCCGCAAGCCCATGCCCAGGCGGCGGGCGCCCACGCCCGCGCGCGGCGACGATTCCATCTGCCCACAGATCCACCCGACGCGCGGGAGGGCGCCGGCTGCCGGCAATGCATCAACGCCTGCAAGATCAACACCGGGCAGGTCGGCTACTGCGGCGTCCGACGCAATGACGACGGGCAGGTCAGCGGCGGCGATGCCCAGGCCGCGGCCGTCCAGTGGTACCACGACCCCCTGCCGACCAACTGCGTGGCCGATTGGGTTTGCCCGGCCTCGGGCCCGGCCGGGCATCCGGATTTCACCGACACAACCGGACCCGAGCACCGATACGCGAACCTGGCCGTGTTCTACGAAGCCTGCTCGTTCGACTGCCTGTTCTGCCAAAACTGGCACTTCAAGCAGCACAGCGTGGCCGGGCCCAGGCACAGTGCCGCCGAACTGGCCGCGGCCGCTGACTCCAGCACCCGCTGCATCTGCTTCTTCGGCGGCGATCCGTCCTGCCAAATCGAACATGCCCTGGCTGCGGCAAGGCGGGCTCGACAGGAGCGGCAAGGCCGCATCCTGCGAATCTGCTGGGAGACCAACGGCTCGATGTCGCGCTCCGCGCTGAAGCAGATGGGCGAGCTATCACTCGAGAGCGGCGGGTGCATCAAGCTCGACCTCAAGGCCTGGAATGAGCCTCTCCATCGTGCGTTGTGCGGCGTGACGAACCGCCGCACATTCAGGAATTTCGAGTATCTCAGCGGTTGGATCAGCCGGCGGCCGGACCCGCCGCTCCTGATAGCCTCCACGTTGCTGGTGCCGGGATACGTCGAGGCGGAACAGGTGAGCCGGATCGCACGCTTCATCGCCCGGCTCGATCCGAGTATCCCTTACGCCTTGCTGGGTTTTCACCCGGCGTTCGAGATGTGCGACCTGCCGACGACTTCGCGGCAGCACGCCGTGGAGTGCCTTGAGGCTGCCCGGGCCGCGGGCCTGCACCGCGTACGGATCGGAAACGTGCACTTGCTGGCCTGAGCACGAGAGCAGCGGGTTGTGCGACCGCAACGGCAGGCCTCGAAGACTCGCCCTGCCCTGCTTGGCTGAGCGCAAGAGCGTTCGATCACACTGCAATGGAGGTCTGTAGACATGGGTGCTTCAACATTGTTGCTTCCCGCAACACTGCTACTCGCCTTTTGGACGCCGTGCTTCGAAGCGTACGCCGTAGACAACACCCCGTTCGCATCCGAGCAGCCCGAGCAGCGCCCGCGTGCGCGTGACATCGGGATCGTGGCTGGCGTTCTGCCGCCGGGCCCGCTGAATGCCATCACCGACGTCACCGGCGTGCATGTCGGCCACCAGACAATCGTTGAGGGCGAGAACATTCGAACGGGCGTGACGGCCGTGCTTCCCCACCCGGGCAATGTCTTTCGGGAGAAGGTGCCGGCCGCGATCGTAGTCGGCAACGGTTTCGGAAAGCTGGTCGGCTCGACGCAGGTCGAGGAGCTTGGCACGCTCGAAACGCCGGTGGTCCTGACAAACACGCTGTCCACCTTTGCGGCCGCCGACGCGCTGGTGAACTATACGCTGAATCTGGAAGGCAACGAGAATGTCCGCTCCGTCAACCCGGTGGTCGGGGAGACCAACGACGGTTATCTCAACGATATCCGCGCTCAACGCGTCCGTCGGGAGGACGTCTTGGCGGCGATTGCCGCGGCCGAGGGAGGGCCCGTGACGGAAGGCTCGGTTGGTGCCGGCACCGGCACGCGCTGCCTGGGCTGGAAGGGCGGCATCGGGACTGCTTCGCGCCGCCTGCCCGCCTCCCACGGCGGCTACACCGTCGGCGTTCTCGCCCAGACCAACTTCGGCGGCATCCTCACCGTGAATGGAGCGCCGGTCGGGAAGGAACTCGGGCGCTACTATCTTCAAGATCTGGTAGATCAGCGCGAGCCCGAAGGCGGCTCCTGCATACTGGTCGTGGCGACCGACGCCCCCCTCGACGCACGCCAGCTCAAGCGGCTGGCCAAACGGGCCCTGCTCGGGCTTGCCGCGGTCGGATCTCCCATGACGCACGGCAGCGGCGACTACGTGATCGCGTTCTCGACGGCGGAGACGGTGCGCGTTCCACACGGAGCCCCACGCGAAACCCAGACACGTACGCTGCTCC
>JAUWXH010000263.1 GCA_030616465.1 Planctomycetota bacterium
ATCGGTTTGCCGTCGTCGTCGACGCCACCGTTGTCCAATCCTGGCATGCACTGGCGCCAGAAGACCGTCCAGTTGCCCATGCAATCCGGGGCGACGTTGCCGGCGGCCGCGATCATCTTGATGTTGAAGTCCTTCGCTAGATCCTGGCCGTCCTGGCCGTTGCGCAGCCGGTAGTTCTCGATCGTGCTTAGGACGGTGAACGGGCTGTCCTTGTCGTAGTGATGGCGCGCCCCGGGTGGAAAGTGCGCGCTGCCGCCGATCGCGATGTAGGGATCGATCCTGTGAGTCCGGTCCTTGATCTTCACGACCATCGATGTGCTTGTCGGATACGTAATCGAGTCCTTCACGGCATAGTCAGTGCGATACAGCTCGTTAAACGGCACGCCGAAGCGCTTGTCGAAATCCAGCTCGGCGAATTCGAGGAAGTACTTGCGGTAATAGGCGATGCTGTTGGTGGTGGCCATCCATTCCAGCGTGTGCCCGAAGTTCTCCAGCGCACAACCGACGCCGCGGTGCGGGTTGAAGAACGCGATGCGAAAGCTGCGGCCGGACCAGGGCATCGTGCGATCGGCGCCGTTGCCGGCTTGGCCATGCTTACCTCTAATCGGCCGGCAGTTCTCGTCGTAGAACTGCTTGTACTCGCACGTCTCGCGGCCGGGCCACTGATCGCCGGGATCGTGGATGGCGTAGAACCACAACTCGTGCACAAAGCCAAAGTTGATCAGCTCGTGCAGGTTCAGGTAACGGTCTGGATCGCGCGGATCGCGAAAGCCGAGGTGTTTGGCGAATCCGCCTGTGAAAAACCCGGCGTAATCGCACAACACCTCGTGCGGTTTGCGGTCCCTTTTCACTGGAAAGAGGCTGCTGGTGGTCCGCTGGCCGACATTCGGCCCCGTCTTGTCGCGCAGGTCCACGTACTTGGCGACTTCGTACTCGATGAATGCCGGCGCGCTCGGGTCCTTGAAGCCGTGGTAGCGCGTCGCCTCGGCGGTCGCGCGCATGACCCCCACCACGTGCTTGCGGATGTTGTCCATGTCCACGTCGTTGGCGAAGTTGAGCACCAGCACCCGCGGCCGCATCTTGCGGATCTTCTCGTGGTTCTGCCAGAGCCGGTCGTCGGAGTTGCGGTAACTGACCTTGTTGGGCCAGACCGTGAGGTCGCCGGCCAAAGCCGGCGGCACGGGGTCCGTCTCTTTGGCGGCGTGCGGCGCAGGTGCGGTCTGCGACGGCGTCAGGTGGTCTTGCTGCGCCACGAGCGGTTGCGCTGTCCACGCTGCGACGAGGCAGGTGGCTGCGGTGATTGTGAGACGAAAGGATGTGGGCATTGGGCAAGCCTCCTTGCGTCCACGAACCGGTCCGCACAGCGGACCCTACCGTGTGATCCGTTCCATGCCGTTCATGTACTTGCGCAGCGCCGCTGGGATGGTCACGCTGCCGTCGGCGTGCTGGTTCAGCTCCAGCAGCGGGATCAGGATGCGCGGTGAGGCGATGACGGTGTTGTTGAGCGTGTGGCAGAACTCGGGCTTGCCGGTGTCGGCGCGGCGGTAGCGCAGATTCAGCCGGCGGGCCTGGAAGTTGTGCAGCGCGCTGGCCGAGTGGGTTTCGCTATAGGCCTCGCGGCTGGGCATCCACGTCTCAATGTCGTACATGCGGAACTTACCCTGCCCCATTTCGCCGGTGCAAACCTCCACGACGCGGTAGGGTAGTTCGAGGGCCTGCACGACGGCCTCGCTATTCTCCAGGATCAACTGGTGCCAGCGGGCTGATTCTTCCGGATCGGCCCGGCACACCACCACCTGCTCGATCTTGTCGAAATAGTGGATGCGGTACAGCCCGCGCGTATCCTTGCCCGCCGCCCCGGCCTCGCGGCGAAAACACGTGCTGCGGGCGAAATACAGCTTGGGCAAGTTGGCTTCGTCGAGCATCTCGTCGGTGTGCAGGCCGGTCAATGGCACCTCCGCCGTGCCGACCAGGCTTCCGTTGTCGCGTTCGCAGAGGTAGACCTCTTCGCGGTGCAGCGGGAAGAAACCGGTGCCGTACATCAGCCGGTCGAGCACGAGCACCGGGACCGTCAGCGGCTCGAACCCGCGTGCGAGCATCAGGTCCCACGCCAGCCGCAGGACGGCCTCGTGCAGCAGCGTCCCCGCCCCTTTGAGAACGTAATTTCGCGAGCCGGCCAGCTTCACGCCACGCTCGACATCGATTATGCCCAGCGCCTGGCCGAGCTCCAGGTGGTCCTTGAACTCGAAGCCGAGGTCGCTCTTGGCTTGCGGCGTACCGATGCGGCGGACTTCGACGTTGGCGGCTTCGTCGTGCCCGATTGGGGCTTCAGGGTGCGGGATCTGCGGGACCAGCAGCATCAGCTCGTGCAGCTCGGCCTCGACCCGCGTCCGCTCCTCGTCGATCTCCTTGAGCCGGCTTTTGAGCTGCCCCATCTCCTTGCTGAGTGCCGCCTTTTCTTCCTTGGCGGCCTTGGCGATTCTCTCGCCGGCACGTCTTTGCTGGTGGCGCAGCTCGTTGAACTCGGTCTCGAGTTCTCGTCGGCGCACATCGACGGCCAGGATGCGGTCAATATCGACCGTCATGCCTTTATCAACAGCGGCTTTCTTCACCAGTTCCGGTTTCTCGCGGATGAGTTTGATGTCGATCATGCGTCGTCTCTGGTCCGATGCTTACGCGGCCCTGCTGCAGGGAGCGGCGCAAGCCGACAGCCCTCGTGTGTGCGAACCGGCATTATAGGCAGGATCAGGCCTACGGCGAGCGGGGTGACCAGAGACCGTCGGGCAGGTGCTTGAAGCGCTTGAGTTCGGCGGAGCGGTCTACGGGACCCAGGCCAGTGAGGCCTCGTGTCTGCACCCGATACGCCCGCGGCATGAGCTCGCAGAACTCCTGTACGGCGTGTTCGTCCAGCAGGTCCCACGGATTCGACACGCCGCGCTGAAGGAAGTCGGCGATTGCGGTCGCGTCGGCCAACGTGAGAAGGCGATCCGCGCGGGCCAGCCGTAGCGCTACTTCGGCCTGCTCATCCGAGATCTTTCCGAGCCGCACCTGTTTCAGGCGGTCCAGAAACGCTGCAACGTCAGCGGTGATCTCGTCCGTCGTCGGTTTGGCCCCATACATGAACCAACCATCCGTGGGCACCCGCCACGACCAGAGCCAAGCTCTTTCTGCATTCAGTGCCGGTGACAAGCGGCTCGGCACGGCCAGGCACCGCCCAATGCATTCCAGGGTCAGGTCACGCAGCGGCTGGTCGATCAGATGGGGCGCCAACCGGTCGGAGACCGACAGTTCCAGTGGCCCGGTGCGCCAGTCATACCAGGAGATCGTGGTCCAGGGCTCTCCAGCGGGCTGGGATTCCGTCCATGGGGCGCGGACGTCCCCTCTGCCCGCCCGCTTCTCCGCCGGTTGCCAACCCGCCCAGGCAGCGCGGGCGGCCTCGAGCACCTCGGCGGGTTGGACGTCTCCCACCACAAGAACCTCGACGGCGTGAATCGTGCTCAGTTCGTCCAATTCCGCTTGCAGCTTGGCCCGGCTGCGCCCGAGGACAAACGCCAGCGTGCGCCAAGCGATCAGCCCACGTGGGACGTATGCTTGGTTGCCGCGGTGTGGCCGTGGCGTTCGTGCGCGCGTCTCGGAATCGAGATCAAGGCGTTTGGCAGCGTCTGCGCAGGCGGCGTCGCTACTGTTTGGCTGGCGAACGAGCTCCGCCTGTAACTCGATCAGTTGGGCGACGTGCGAGGCGGGTCCGTGCGACTCCAGGCCCGATCGCAACGATCCCAGCCGCGGGAAAAGGTCGAGCCCCTGGTTGGTGTGGTAGTCGCGAATCTGCTCGGTCGAGTGTTGAGTGGAGCCGGCAGCCATGAGAGCGCCCAGGGATTCCCAAAGCGACTCGGGGGCGCTCAGGAGCGTGCGGACTTCCACAGGCTCCAGGGTGGGGATCTTGCAGACGGACAGCTTGACGACCTGACCGAGATCATAGGTCAGCACGCGGCCAGGTGCTCTGGGCGACTCAATCGGGGGCGCGCCGCCGACGTGCTGCCGCAACAGTCCGAGCGCGTCGGCCGCACCGAGACGCGACGCTGGCTCGGTCGCCAGTGGAGAAAGGAGGTCGCGTCCTGCATACGCGGTGGCGGTCGGGCGCGTCGATCCAGTCGACTGTCTCCGCGCGGTGGCAGCGACAGTCTGAACCTCTTGCAGGCCGAGGGCGGCATGCTGCACGTCCGGCACCGCGACGCGTTGGAGGCGGGGGAGTTCAAATTCGGCCAGCAGCAGGTCGCCGGCGATGATCTCGTGGGCGGCGAGGATTCGGGCGCGGTCGCCGAAAGCGGCCCGGCGATTGCGAACGTCACGCATTGCTAGAGCCCGCGCGCGGTTGTGCTCGATTTCGGTAGGGATCGTCTCGGCCACCTTGGCCAACTCGTCACGGAC
>JAUWXH010000367.1 GCA_030616465.1 Planctomycetota bacterium
AGAGCACGGGTGGTCAAGCCACCCGTGGCACCCGACGAAGACAAGCCACCCGTGGCAGCCGGCGGCTCGGCGGGAGCCTCGCCCTCCCCGATGCCCGCGGGCAAGTCAATGGACAGGATGAGCATGCCCGCGTTGCGCCAGGCTTCGCGGTGCCAGCGCGGCGGCGGGCAGCCGGCTTCGAACAGCCGCTTGCACAGCGGGCCATCGACAGGGTTGCACAGCCGATGCATCAGCACGTCGAACGCTGCGTTTTCGAAGTAGCCCGCTGGCGGCGTGAGCCAGGCGATGTCGATACCAGCGCGGTCCACCCTCCTCGTCGAAATGTGAGCAGTTCCAGGCTCGGGCGCTTTGGATTCCGCTCGCCGCGGCGGTTTGCGCCAGGGGAGCGAGCCGTGGTGCTTTCGGGCAAGTTCAAGCGCCGAGACGGTCGAGACATCGCCGATGATGAACAGCGTGGCGTTGCCGGGGACGAACCAGCGGTCGAGGAATTCCTGGACGTCGATTGGCTTCAGGTGCTTGAGCGTCTCGGCCACGAAGCCCGGCGGGTGTTGATAGGGGTGACCGGGGAACATGGCCGCCAGTAGTTGCCGCTCGGCAAGTTGTTCGGGCTCGTCGGGGTTCAGGCCGTAGTCGCGCGCGGCGGCGCCGAGTGCCGTTTCGACCATGTCGGTGTTAACGCTGATCGGTCGCATGCGGCCGGCTTCGATGTCGAGCACGTATTCGAGGAAGTTTGGCGGCAGTAGAGATGAGAAGTAGCATGCGTCCCGTAGCGTTTGGCTTTCGAAGCGCACACCGGCCGCACGCAGCTTGAGGGCCGCGTCGTCGCGGTGCTCGAGGATCGTCCGAGCCACGTGGCACAAGCCGGGTCGATTGAGGGCATCGTTTGCCGAGCCCACACGGTACCAGAGCTGCACGCTGATCAGCGGCAGGGCGTGCTCTTCGACGATTGCCACGCGCAGCCCGTTCTCCAGTCGCTCAAACCGCGGCGGCGGATCAATGACCTGAGGCAACATGAGCAGCGAGAGCAGATGGCACAGCATAGCGACCTCTCGACGGCCGACCCGGGTTCGGTTATCCCATTGTCGGCCCGCGTCCGCCGGCGGGCAATCCGCCCGGGGACTTGCGAGGGTCGCCGACCACGCGCAGACCCGGGTGGGCCGTGCCGGGCAGAAAAGTCCGCCCGGTTACTGCAATCGGCGGGCGGATCAGCCGTATAAGCTAACGAGACAGGGAGCGCGCTGGCCGCGCCCCAGGTTTGTAAGTCTTTTGCTAGCAAAAGGTTGTATCTAACATGCCTGTCGGGGAAGCGCTGGTTGCCAAGGGTTTGATCACGCGGGAGCAGTTCGCCGAGGTAGCTGCTTCGCTCAGCTCGTCAAATGAACGGATCGACGAGGCCCTGGTCCGCCAGGGCCTGGTGAGCGAACGCGACCTGCTGGCGGTCTTCAGCGAGCAGTTCTCCATTCCAGTGGTCGAGTTGAGCGAGGGCGACATCGATCCCGAGCTGCTGCGGCTGGTGCCGAGCCGCATCGTGCACAAATACGGTCTGATGCCGATCATGCGTAACGGCCCCGGCCTGCGCGTCGCCACCTCCGACCCCTACAACATGTACGCCCTGGACGAGCTGCGCACCTGCGTGGACATGCCCGTCGAGCCGGTGCTGGCCACCCGGGCCGAGATCCACAAGCTGATCAAGGCGTTCTATGGCGTCGGCGGTGAGGTGCTGACGGAGATGGTCGCGGACGCCGGCGACCTGGAGGTGATCGACGAGGCCCGGATCGAATCGGCCGACCTCGACGTGCAGATGGCCCAGGACGCCTCGGTCATCAAGCTGGTCAACGAGATCCTGGTTGAGGCCATCGACCAGCGGGCCAGCGACATCCATTTCGAGCCGTTTGAGGATGACTTCAAGGTCCGTTACCGCATCGACGGCGTGCTCAACTTCGCCAACGTCCCGCCGGAGATTTACCGCTTTCGCAACGCCGTCATCAGCCGCGTCAAGATCCTCTCCGGCCTGAACATTGCCGAGAAGCGTCTGCCGCAGGACGGCGGCATCAAGCTGCGCGTCCACGGGCGTGAAGTGGACCTGCGTGTAAGCGTGATGCCGATGGCGTTCGGCGAAGGCATCGTGCTGCGGATTCTCGACCGAACCGCGATCAAGCTCGATCTGCCCACGTTGGGGATGGAGGGCGAAACGCTCGAGCGTTTCAGCGAGCTGATTCATCGCCCGCACGGAATCATCCTGGTGACCGGGCCGACCGGGTCCGGCAAAACCACCACGCTGTACGCCGCCCTCAGCTCTATCGTTACCCCCGAGCTGAAGATCCTGACGATCGAGGACCCGTTCGAGTATTACCTGGATGGGATCAATCAGGTCCAGGTCTTGCCGAAGGTCGGGCTGGTTTTCGCCCGGGCGATGCGGAGCTTCCTGCGGCACGACCCGGATGTGATCCTGGTCGGCGAGATTCGCGACCTGGAGACGGCCGAGACGGCGGTCAACGCCTCGCTGACCGGCCACCTGGTCTTCAGCACGCTGCACACCAACGATGCCGTGTCCGCCACGACGCGTCTGCTGGACATGGGCGTCGAGCCGTTTTTAATCGCCAGCTCGGTCGAAGCCGTCCTGGCCCAGCGGCTCATCCGCACGATTTGCCCGAACTGCAAGGAGGAATACGTCCCCGAGCATCCCGAGCACTTCCCGCGGGACTTCAACTATGAGCCGGGTGAGGCGCTCTGGCGTGGCCGCGGTTGTCGCGATTGTCGGGGAACCGGTTACGCCGGTCGGCGCGGCCTCTTCGAGCTCTTCGTCATGAACGACGTGCTGCGCGAGATGATCCTCGAGCGCAAGTCCGCCACCCAATTGCAGCCCGTCGCCAGGGAGAAGGCCGGGCTGGTCCTGCTGCGTGACGAGGGCTGGCGGCTGGTCCGCGCCGGCCACACTACGCCGGAAGAGGTTCTCCGCGCCACCAAAGCGTAGCGGCCGGGCCCCGCCGGCCGTGAGTTGGCTTCCGCCCGGCCTCCGCCACGGCGTGTGGTCACCTCGGCTGGCGTAGCACCAGCAAGCTCCCGGTGATTAGCAGCACCAGCGCACTCGGCTCCGGGATGGCGATGCCGCCGGGGAAGATGTCATCGAAGGGCAGTGTCTCCGGGTTGGTTCCATCGAAGTTTGCACGCCGGATCACCCAGGTGTTTGCATACCAGTCGATGAGCTCCGACCAGTACACCTTGCCGGCCGACAGGTCCAGGGCGATGTCCTTCGGGACCGACAGGCCCGTGGTAACCAGGTCCTGGACGTTGTTGCCGTCCAGATCGGCGCGCTGGATCTTGTCGGCCCCGGGGTCCGTCCAGTACATCTTGCCGGC
>JAUWXH010000042.1 GCA_030616465.1 Planctomycetota bacterium
GCTTCAATGAGGCCACGACTATTCAGTCGTGGAAATGGCCGTTTCGATGGTCGGCGACTCTTGCCCGTTCAGGCTTCAATGGGGCCACGACCATTCAGTCGTGGAAATCACGTGGCCGCTGATCATGGCGAACACTTCCACCTCGCTTCAATGGGGCCACGACCATTCAGTCGTGGAAATCGCCGCCATCTCGATCGCGTTGCGGCAAGCCATCTTGCTTCAATGAGGCCACGACCATTCAGTCGTGGGAATCGTGCGAATCGTCTCGTCGTCGGTCTTCTCCGGGTTGCTTCAATGGGGCCACGACGAGTCAGTCGTGGAAATATCCGTATGCGTATTGGCCCACCGCCGGGCTTGAGGTGGCTTCAATGAGGCCACGACTATTCAGTCGTGGAAATCCGTCCGCGGGGGAGAACGGAGGAATCGAACCCTATCCACTTGTCAAAGATCGGTGTGCGAAGGTACGCACCTTCAGCAGCGCTCAGTGGTCAAAGGTGGCAAGAACGCCCAAACCGCAGTGGCGGCCCGCACCCAGGGCCAGCGGGCCTTTGACCTCCTCCTTGAACCATACTGCAGCCCAGCGGAGCGGCCACCCGCGGAGATAGTTTGGCACGAAGAAACGTCCCGCTCCGCCCGCGTGCGCCGGCGGACCGACGAACTCGAAGGACTCCACCGAGCCCGGCGGCAGGCCCGCCTGATCGCAGGCTCGCGAAAACAACTTCTCGGCCTTCGCGGTCTTGAGTCCGTCATATCCGGGCAGGACGACCGGCGTCGCCGTGATCCACACGCGCGAGGGACCGATGAAGAGCGGCAGCACGTGATCGCGCCGGTCGAGTCGCTCAAGTGTCGCGACCACCTCGCCGGTGTCCTCGTCGATCAGGTCCGCGCCCGCCAGGCGCGTGGCGGCCCACTCGGCGTGTCGCCCGTCACCCTCGGGAGGTTCGGCAACGAGAACGCGCCGGATCATGCCGTCGGCGTGGGTGTGCCCGATGCTGGGGAGCGGGAGGTAGGAGAAGCGCGGGGGCGTGGCGCCGCGCTTGAGCGCGGGGTCGTCGCGCGTGTGACCGGCGACGTAGATGTTCGAGCCGCCCGGCACTCCATCCCAATAGTCCCGATCCATCTCGGCGGCCCGGCACGCGGCGTGTCGGAGCATCGCGGCGACAACCGCGGCACGCTCAAGCCGGAACGCCTGCCAGGGCCTGCGCGACTCGGGGTCACCAGGACGGAGGGCGAAGGCGGTGAAGGGGCGGGGGGGAACCGCACCTTCCGCCCAGTAGGACGCGAATCGGCGTGGCGCTTCCGACTCGTCGAGTTCGACGTACGGACGAACGTGGTCGTAGAGTTTCCCGCGGCGGTCAATGCGGGCAAGAAACCGGTCGTGCCGCCTGTGCAGGGCGTCGAGCGTGCCGGGCACCGGGACCGGGCGTTGAAGCCGTGCGGGCCCGCGGCCGTCACTGGGCCGCCATTTCACGCCAGCGAGTGCCCGTGCCTCCTCGTGCGTCAGGACGCTGGCGCACGCCGCGACCAAGTCTGTTCCCCAACCGAGCGCGACAATCCGGCGGGCGAGCCGGTCGATGGCTCGCGTCCGGTCGGCGTGGTGGGCGTCCGCGTCCAGCAGCCAGAGGAAGTGCACCGCCGTGTCCTCGCTTCCCACGCCGTCCGCCAAGAACGTGGGCCGGACGGTCTTCATCGTGCGGAGTTCGGCGGGCTGCTTCTTCGGCTCGCGTCCCAGCGCGATCGGGCGGGCCCAGATGTCGAGGTCGTTGTTGGGGACGGCGATCACATACGGCGTTGCTTCGTGGGTCTCACTGGTGACGATCAGGGGCGCGGGCCTGGCTGCGCCGTCTGCACCTTCCAGCCATCGCAATGCCATCTCCTCCGCGTCGGGCAGCGGCGACTCGCCCCGCCCGCGATGCGCCGCAGCGACCAGCGCCTGGAAGAGGCGCAGCGGCGATGGCGGCCACTCCGGTGCGCGGACACCCTCCGTGCGGCCGTGGTAACGACCGAGGAGGAATCGGACAGAGATGCACAGGAAGTGGGTCATGCTTGACCTGATTCGCCAGCGCCCTGTTCGTTAGCCTTGGTCTTGCCCCGACCTCTGCCACCGCCTTTCGCGGTCTTGGCGTCCAAGTACTCCTTGATGGAAGCCTTTGACACCTTGCCCTCTCGCGTCAGTTTCTTCTGCTCCTTCTTGGAGAGTCTGAGCCATAAGTCTGCGTGCTCGGGATCGAACTTAACGAGCTCGATGTTGCCCTCAACGAAGGGCTTAGCCGCGTTGCTCGCAAAATCGAGCGCGGCTTTGTCGCTCATCACGAAGGGCCATCTCTCGCCAGTATGGGCAACGATCTCGGCCGACGGATTGGGCTTGACTCCCGGATCGCGGGTTAGATGGCAGCCTTGCCGAAGCTCGTACTTCGGCGGCGCGGTGAGCGCGCAGAGCCCGAGTCCGAGGATGTACTGGCGCAGCGCCTGCGTGCGATCGGGATTCCCGGCCTTCAGACAGCGAATTCCGGCGAGGCTGAGCGTCGCGTCACGACGGATGCATGTGCGCACGAGGACACCGCCCGGAGTGCCCGTAGCAAGCGCGTACTTCATGCCCTCGCGGGAAAGCGGGTTCTTCTTCCCTTCGCCAGTGTCGAGTTCTTCCTTCACCGCGCCTTCCGCGACATAGTCAATTGCGGAACGGTATGTCGCCGAACGGGTCAGCTCATCCACGTCGAACGCTCGGACTACGGACGAAAGAAGGCGGGGGAGTTTCGCCTGCGTGCCTCGCGAGTCCCACACGCCGAAGAGCACCGACGTGGGGGCGATCTTGGCCAGTGGTTCAGCATCGCCGTCCTCGATGATGGCCCGGAAGGCCTCTTGGAGCCTCGGCTGGAGCGTCGAGAATCGAACGACAGCGTCGGCCGCCCGGTGTCCGGCATCCAGGAGATTGACCTTTCGAGTGTCGCTGATCCTGATCTCGATCTGAGGAACCAACTTCTTGTATTCGCCGTCCTTGAACAGCGGTTCGAGGCGGTTGGCCTGCGATCCAACGCTGTCGATGAGGCAGACGCTCCGGCTCCCGTCACCGGGTAGTCGGTTGATGTTGTATGCTCCCCTGGTCTCCTCTTCATCTTCCGCGTCCTGACTTGCGGCGAAGGTGGGCGGGAACACGGGCGCGTCTTTGCCCTCCACGGGCATCAAGAACTCGCGGAGAACAATGGCTGCCGGACCGTCGTCGGAGAGCCAGCGTTTGACGCAGTCAGGGAATTTCGTAGCGTTCGCAGTGGGTGTGCTCATGGCGTTACCTCGTGATCTCGGTAGCTGTTGTGAAGCAGCCGTAGCTGCCTCGGGACGCGATACGGAATCGGAAGCGCCGTGCGGCGGGGTCGGGCACGCACCCCGAAGCGGCGCCGGCCGCGACGCAGGTCGGGAGCGGCTGCGACCACGCGACGAACTCGAACGCGTCGCGATCGCTGGAAACGGGGATCGGGCGGAACCGTTGAATGCCGATTGCCGCGAGCAGTTCGACGACGGGTGACGACTGCACGCCGTAGCCCTGATCGTTGGGCGAAAACCCTGCATCGAGCGCGTTCCACGCCGCGCCTGGGTCGAACTCGAAGCGGCTGGTCAGCGGTGATCGGAGCGCAAAAGGGCCGTCCGCCCGGACTTTCTCGGCCGCCAGCGATTGCGCTAGCGTCGTACGCAGCGTCGTGTAGATGGTATTCGAGGTCTGCCGGCCAGCCCAGAGCTTGAAACGGGTCTTGGCCCATCGCTCCTTGCCGCGCCCTGGTTCGCGCCACCAGTCCAGACACAAACGGAACGGCAAGATGGCGAGCGTTGCGAGGGCGTTCCTGCTCTCATCGGCGTCGCCGGACATCGGTTCAGCGTCCGTTAGCTTGCGAAGCATGTCCAGGATGCTGACCGGGGCGTCGTGAAGCTCGAACACGCTCTGGTCAAACCGTCCGCACGGAGTGACCCCGCCGCTCGTTGCCCGCGAGGTGATCTCCAACACCCCGCAGCACGCGAGGAACTCCCCGGGATTGTGCAGGTTGACCGGAATGCGGATGCTGGTGCTCACGCTTCACCCCCTTCCGGCGCACGCGACGCCATCGCATCCGCGCAGCGCAGCAGCGATTCCAGCCACGCTAATCCCCAGCGGCCGAAGCGGCGTTGGAGGCGGGCAAAGCGGCGCATGGCTTCCGCGGCGACCTGCTGGTTCTCGCCGGTCGCATGCATGGGGTCGTGGACCCTGCCCGCCCGGTCGTGCCGGAAGTGCGGCCGCGCCCAGCCGTGGTGGGCCGCGATCAAGTGGAGGACCAGGTCACGCTCGGGGTGGTTCTTGACCTCATCGGCGACCGCGGCGTCGTGTAGCGATCCGAACTCGTGCCGGTATCCGCCAAGCAGGCGGCGGGCATCGCCGTAGCGCTTCGCTTTGGCCAGAGGGTCGGTGCGGTCATCGTTGCGGGCATAGCGTTGCCAGCACTCGCGCCCTTTGCCTCGATCGTGCCAGCAGCCTGCGAGGGCGAGCGCATCGACGATCTCGCTCGGCAGGTCGAGAGCTTCGGCGGTACGTCGCGCCGCATCCCCAACATCCGCCGAATGGTCGTTGAGCGCGACATCCTCGCCTGGTTCGCCGCCCTCGGCCCTGGCGATCCGATATTCGATACGTGCGGTGGGCGAATCCTCGTCTGCGGCCTCCCCGACGCCAAGAGGTAGCGAGTATCGAGGGAAAAGCCCGGGGACCGGCTTGCCGCCGAGCAGCGGCGTCTCACCTTCTTCGGTCACACGGAAGCGCTGCCGCGCGCGCTGGCCGCCGGCCGTAAGCTCGGCCACGTCAGTGACCGGGTTGTCGGCCTTACCATCGTTGTCGGCCTTGCCATTGATCATTCCGTCCTTGAGGCCCTCGACCTCCACTGGCAGGAGCACCGTAGCGTAGGCTAACGTGCGGCGAGCCGCGAGCTTCTTGCCCTTGTCGGCCGGCGCGAGCGCGGAGAGCGTGGTCCATCGTGGCTCACCGTTGCGGATGATGATCGCAGGAGCGTCCGGGTGGCGCTCGGCGAGAAGCTCCAGCTCGCGCTGCACCCGGTCAACCCGGTCCCTCGCGCGCTCCGCGGCGAGGATGGGGAAGGCGTCGAGCATGTCGGTTAGTTGTTCCTGCGTGGGCGGTGACGCGGATCTCCCGAGCTCGCCGACCTCCGCACGCCACGCAACATACGTCTCCGGTGGGTCGTCCTCGCTTACGCCGTGCAGGTACGGCCCGACCTCGGGCCGGCCGGGCAGGCCGCCCATGATCGACGTGAGCGCCCACGAGTCGAAGAGGATGTCCGTCGCGGGGAGGATTGTGGGAGTCGGGGAGAATGCGGTGTTGGCGTCGGCAGCCTCCAAGACCTTCGTCAGCGCAGCGGGCGATACGTTGCCGCCGTTCTCTGCGACCTTTCGCAGGATGTCGCCCGTCTTGGCGATCGCCGCGTCAAGCGGGCTGGGCTCCCTCCGTTTCTCTCTGGCCGTACCGGCCTTGGGCTTCTCGCAAACCACGGTGACCTCGGCATGTCGGCCTTTGCCTCCAAGACGATTCACTCGCCCGAAACGCTGGGCCATGCTGTCAAGGGTGGTCAGATCGCAGACGAGGTGGTCGGCGTCGAAGTCCACCCCCACTTCCCCCGCTGAGGTGGACACGAGGTATAGCGTTGGGCTGTTCATTTGCGCCGGACGATCCGGGTCGGACTTGAACGCCCTGAATATGTCGCTCTCGGCAAGCTGATCTCGCTCACAGCCGCGAATCGTGCCTGTGAGCAGGCGAATTCGCTTTTGTGCATCGTCTTTCGCGAGTCTGCCGCCCGCCTGCTTTGCCTTGTTAGTGAGGTTCTGTGCGAGCGCGTCGCGGACCCCCGCCGCCGTCTCCGGCGACCGAACATAAGCCAGCACGCGGCACTTTTTGTCGTCATGCTGGATTGCCTGCTCGGCGATCGCGGTGGCCAGCGCATTCTTCTTGCTCGTGTCAATATCGACGAACGAGAGCTTCTTGGTCGCCGCGAGCCGTTGCTGAACGACGGCGTCGTTTGCGTCGTCGTCTCCGACGCCGAAGGATTTGCCCCACCCGTACGTCCCGGCGAGACTATCGTCGTCATCGCGTCGTGTTGTCGCCGACAATTCCATGATGCGGATTGGCCGGGCGGTCTTTGCCGCGTTGCCGCCGCGATCGGGTTCCCCAGCTTGTTCGTCTTCGACGGCCCGCAGCAACCTGCTGAAAGCCGGCGACAGGTGGGCCTCATCGTGGATCACGAGCGCGTCCTGCCCGACCAGGCCGGCATGGTGCGCTCGGCCGTAACGTCCGTCGCCGTAGCCGGAGAAGAGCAGCTTGCTTCCGATCATGTCGATCGTGCCGATGACGATCGCCGGCCGGGCTGGGTTGGCCAGCCACTCACGGTTGTCGGCCAGCTCGCCGCGCAGCGTGCTTACCGCAAGCAGCTCGCCCGCCCGCGCTGCGGCGAGCCTCCGCAGCAACTGACTCAGGTCGTGCAGCGTTGTCTGTGAGGGGTCGGAGTCGGCTTCCCGAAGGCGTTTCCGAAGCTCTTGAACCACTTCCGTGGCCTGGTCCACGACGGTGCGTCGGTTAACGATGTAAACAAGCCGTCGCGGCACGTACGCCCCTTGGCGCGTGGATGTTTGCGCGAGCGCGATCAGCCAGACGGGAATGACCGCGGTCTTGCCTAGACCGGTCGGGATGTCGCAGCAGGGCGGAATATTCCCGCCTACGAGTCGCTCGTAAAGCCGGGCCTGCCAGGGAAACGGAGGATACCCCGTGAGGGCTTCAAAACAGACCGGAAAGTCTGTCGGTCGCTTCATGTGGCTGACTCCCCTCGCTCTATCCTCGGCGGTGCCGAACTCCTCGTCCTCGCCGAAGTCCTCGCGCTGGAAGCGGTTGCTATGCATCTCGTAGGTCTTGCCGAGCACAGGAACGGCAGGTGGTGGCCGTCGAAATCGAACGGGCTCCCAGAGACGCCACGAGAGTATCGCTCGGCCTGCGTGAGGGCGTTCTGCGGGCCGATGGTGAGCCGCTTGGCCTCAACCACCCCGAGGATCTGTCCGTCCACGCTGAGGGCGTAGTCAGCCGGGCCGTGGTCGGTTTCGTACTCGGTGATAGCCTCCGGGGTGAGCTTACGGGGAGCATCCGCCGGGACGACCGACCACCCACGGGCCTCCAGCCGGCCGTCGATCCGCCGCCTGCGGGTCTGCCACTCGCGTTCCTCAACTCCGGTACTCGACATGTACCCATTGCCCCTGGAATCTGAGCCTTTGTGGCCATGATCGTACCTGTTAGGACGCCGGGCGGCAAGATACGAACTGGCCAGGGGACCGGCTGTCGCGGCCCCGAATCGCTCAAGGCCGGCCGAGTAGGTCTGGCTGAGATGTGGATCTTACTCGGCCCCATGTAGTCTATCAGCGAACGCGGAGCACCCTCAGGCACTGAAGAATCGCTGCTTGCCCACATTTGATCACCCTCTCCACTTGCTCGCAGCGTAATCGTCCAACTCATCGCCCGGTTGTCGCCCCGAAGCGACGATGTTCGGGCGGCTCGCAGGCGTTAGGCCGAATTCCTGTTCGAGCCGCAGCAGCAATATTGCCGCCTTATGGGCGGTCGCCACTTGCGGGAACTGCTGCAGGTACTTCACCTTGCCGTTCTCATCCTTCAGCGGATACGCCTCGCCGTGCTTCTGGATGAACTGCTCGGCACGCTTCCAGCGTGACCAGATTCGGCAGTAGCGGGACAGCGCGTTACGGTCGACCTTCGTCAGCACACCCATGCGATCGAGCTGCGGCGCCAAGTCTCGCCAGCACGCTTTGGCATCCGCGTCGAGCCAGCGCGGGCACGCTGGGCGCGTCCTTTCCGGCTTGGGCTCCTGCTTGTTCAGTGGTCGCCGACCGGGGTTGCCAGCTGCCGTCTTCAAGGCCGTCGGTTTCTTGGGCGGCCCACGTCGCCCCATCCTATCGCCCCCCATTCTGAGTGAGCGCCAGCAACTCCGCACGCGCCTCCGGATTGTCCCGGAGCACGCCGAACATGGCGCTCGTCACCATCTCGCTGTCGGGTTGCCGCACGCCACGGCAGCCCATGCAACTGTGATGGGCCCGCACGACGACGCCCGCACCCGCGGCGTCACCGCGCTTCATGATGTCTTCGGCGATCTGCGTCGTCATGCGCTCCTGGATCTGCAGGCGACGCGCGTAGCAGTCCACCAGCCGAGCCAGTTTGCTGACGCCGAGCACCCGGCCGTTCGGCACATATCCGACCGTTACGGTCCCCACGAATGGCAACAGGTGGTGCTCACACAGGCTGGTGAAGCGGACGCCCGTCAGGACGACCATTGCGTCGTATGATTCGCCGAACTTCGTGTGCAACACAGCGTCGGGGTCGACGTTATATCCACCCGCCATCTCGCGCAGCGCTCGCGCGACACGTCTAGGCGTGTCCTTCAGGCCCTCCCGCTCGGGTTCGTCACCGATCCAGCGGATGAGCGTCCGGACCGCCGCCTCAGCTTCGGCTAACGTACATTCCACAGCTTGTGCATCTGCGGCGATAGCCGCCATTTGGGGTTCTCCTGAACGAGACGGATACACCAGTCGAGCGTCTTACCGTCCAAGTGGTTCCCACCGACCGCCGGTGAGATTAAATGGTGGTCGGCCTCCACGACGGTCTCGGGAATCACCTGCCCGCAACTCCGCACGTACTTGACCTCGTGAGCCCTGCGCTGCCGGATGGCGTGCTCAGCGACTTTCGGGCTGACCGTGATCCAGTCCAGCCCGTCGGGTAGCGGCACGCTGCCGTTCGTCTCGATGGCCAGCCGCCAGCCCCGCGCGTGGAAGAACTCGACAAGCGCGGTGTCTACCTGCAGGCCCGGCTCACCGCCCGTGAGGACCATCCAGCGGCACGGTGCGTCCTCCGGCTGTACGTCGGCGGCCAGCTGCTCAATCTCCTCCAGCGCCAGCTTCCGGCCACCAGCGGACTCCGTATCGCAGTCAAAGCCGCCGGGCGATTTCGGTCCGGGCTCGACCGTGCATGCCCTGTTGCAACCCG
>JAUWXH010000150.1 GCA_030616465.1 Planctomycetota bacterium
CCTCGGTTGCATCACACGACATCGGGCTGTCCACGAACACCGGCATGCGCGGAATACGCCCCGCCACCATCTCCTCCTGGATGTAGTACACGATCGTCTGTGTGCGGCCGACGGAGAACGCCGGAATGATCACCTTCCCGCCGCGCTCATGTGTACGGGACAGTATGTCAATGAACTCCTGGCGGGCCTCTTCGGCCGACTCGTTGACGCGCGCACCATAGGTGCTCTCGCAGAGGAGGACATCGACCGGCGGGAACGGCGTCGGGTCGCGGATGATCGGCTTGTCCGGGCGGCCTACGTCGCCGCTGTAGTACAGTGAGGGGGTTTTGCTGTTGCGCTTGGCAAACTCCACGTGCACGCCCGCCGAGCCGAGCATATGCCCGGCATCCCGAAAACAGGCCCGCAACCCGGGCACCACCTGGAACCAGTGGCCGAACGGCGTGCCGTGCATCAGCCGAATTGCCCCCACCGCGTCCTTGTCGTCGTACAGCGCCTCGATCGGTCCGAGCCCCTTGCGCGAGCGACGCTTGTTGACGTAGAAAACGTCTTCCTGCTGGATGTAGGCCGAATCGGGCAGCATGAACGCGCACAGATCGCGGGTGGCCGGCGTGCAATAGGCCGCGCCCTCGAAGCCGTCCCGAACCAACCGCGGCAGCCGGCCCGAATGGTCGATGTGCGCGTGCGACAAGATCACCGCGCTGATCTCCTTCGGCGGGACCGGCCATTGGCGGTTCTTCTCCTCGGCCTCCACCCGGTGCCCCTGGTACAACCCGCAGTCCAGCGCCACCCAGCGGCCGTCCACGCGGATCATGTGCATCGAGCCGGTGACTTCGCCCGCCGCGCCGTAGAACAGCAGTTCGGCCATGCGTGACTCCTTCCTTGACTGGCAACAGGCATGCTACGAGGAGCGATCCGCGTCAGCAACACACGCCATCACTTCCGACACGACGCCCTCGAGCGAAATGCCCCAGTCATCGGGATGCGACGCGGGATCGCCGGCAACCACGCGCGCGTTCGGACCGAGCGGTCGCCAAATGGTAGGTGAGGTGGGGCCGAAGATCGTGACGGTCGGCGTGCCGACCAGTGCCGCCAGGTGCGCCGGGCCGCAGTCGTTGCTGACGAACGCCGTCGCGCCGGCGAGCAGCCCGAGCAGCTCGTTCGGTTCGGGTGCGTTTATGAGCGGGAACTCGGCGCGGATCGCGTCCAGCTCCGTCACCGACCAGCGCTCGAGCTCGACCGGACCGACGACGAAGCAAATGGGCATGCTCGCGGTACCCAACCGACGGGCCACCTCAAGGAAGCTGGACAATCGCCAACATTTGCTGCGGCCGCCGCTGCCGGGATGGATCAAGATCGGCTGCCGCCCTGCCCCAAGCAGCTCAAATGCCTGGCGGCCGCGCCTGCATACCCCGTCCGGCAGCCTCAGCGTGGAGCTGCCGCGGGTCCGGTGGACGCGGTTCGAGAACGGCAGCCCCTGGCGCTGAAGCTCGTGTTGCCACTGCGTCGTGATGTGCGTGTTCAGGCCGGGTTCGGGCCGGGGGTCGAAGCTGTACACCGCCTGCGGCCCGAGCAGTCTCAGGCGGCGATGCACGACCGAATCAACATCCGCCAGTGCGTTCAGCACATGTCGTCCGGCCACGAGTTCCCGCAGCTGGTCCGGCGGCGATTCGTCGCTTTCCGCGTAAAGCCGGTGCAGGCCGAGGCCTTCGATGGATTGCCTCGAGACGGCGGGCCGGCAGTTCGACAGATCGCCGGGATCGCTGCGCGAGAGAATGTGAAGCTTGCTGCTCCCGTTCACGCCGGGCAGACGCAGCGCAAGTTGGATGGTAAGGATCAGGTCACCGAGCGCCCCGGCGTGAAGAATGAGCCAATCGTCAGCCATCGCGATGCAGTATACGCCTGACGGAGGGCTTGGCGCAGCGGACCTAGCACTCACACCTATCTTGGGAGCGTTTTCCTTTAGACGGCTTGGCGGCCACGACCCGTTCGATCTCCTCGGCCGACATGCCGCGTTCGGCCAACGTGCGCTTCAGTTCGTTCTCGGACGTGGTTTTGGCGATCTTGTACCAGAAGGTGGCAACGATCGCCACAATGGGGATGCCGCAACCCATCACGACGCCGAGTGTGTCTACATTCCAGTCGATTTCCGCAAACACGGAGGTTCTCCTTCTGTCTCAGGCCGGGCGCCACGCGCCGAGCACGCGCGCCCGCCGCGCGTCCACCATTGTATTCGAGGCGAGCCCAACCGATATTTGCGGCTCGCGGGTTTTGCGAGCCCCGTTTTCGTCATCGCCCGCCCCGGCCTACGCGCCTGCGGCCCCTCAAGGGCCTCGAATCCAGCCGCCGCCGAGGACCAGCTCGCCGTCGTAGAAGACAGCCGCCTGGCCGGGTGTGACCGCCGGCTGGGGTTCGTCGAAAGCCGCCTCGACCCCGCCGTCGGGCCGCAGGCGGATTCGACCCGCAGCTGGCGCGTGCATGTGGCGAATCTTGATTTCGGCCGGACACCACTCCCCTGCCGGCGGCGGGTCGGTCAGCCAACTTACCTGGTCGGCAACCAGCCCGCCGTTGAGCAGCTCCTCACGCGGGCCGACCGTGACAGTGTTGGCGGCTACGTCCAGTCTGGTCACGTAAATGGGCTTGCCGGTGGCGATGCCCAACCCACGGCGCTGGCCAATGGTGTACGACGCGACGCCCTCGTGCGTGCCGAGCACGTTGCCGGCCGAGTCGCGGACTTCGCCCGACTGCCGAGTTCCCGGCCGCCGCTCTTGCACCAGCCGCCGATAGTCATTGTCCGGCACAAAACAGATTTCCTGGCTTTCGGGCTTGTCGTGGACGCGCAGCCCCAGCCCTGCTGCGATCCGCCGCACTTCGGCCTTGTCCGCGATCTCGCCGAGAGGGAACAGGCAGCGCGGCAGGTCATCGCGACGGATACCGAACAGCACGTACGACTGGTCCTTCGCCCGATTGAGCGATCGCGCGAGGTAGACCGCTTGATCGCAGCTCTGATTGGCAAGCATGCCCCCGCGCTCGACCCTCTGACTGGACGAGACATCCACATTCCCACCTCCCCACCTTCCCACCTTCCCACCCACGATGCGGGCGTAATGCCCCGTGGCGACGAACTCGGCCTCCAGCACGTCGGCGTAGCGCAGCAGCTTGCCGAACTTCAGGTGAGTGTTGCACATGATGCACGGGTTCGGCGTACGGCCCCGGCAGTACTCGTCCACGAAGTAGTCGATGATCCGGTCGAAGTCCTGCTCGAAATTAAGGGCGTAGAACGGGATGCCCAGTCGGCCCGCGATCGCACGCGCGTCGATCGCATCTTCCACCGAGCAGCACCCGTGCCGCAACGACCGCGGCCGGGTGGCACGGCCGTGTCGGCTGTGCTCGCTACCATCGGTCTCAAGCGCGTACGGCTCCTCCGGCTGCTGCGCGTGAACACCGACGCGCATGAACACGCCGACGCACTCGTACCCCTGCTCCTTGAGCAGACCGGCGGCGACAGACGAGTCCACACCGCCCGACATCGCCACGATGACCTTGCCGTTGCGTGACATATTCAAATTGTACTGGCGATCCACCGTTCATGGCACGGCGACGCTGCGCAGGCCAAAGCCCGCGGTCCTTCCTGAGATGTGCGGGTTACCGGCGACTCAAGGGGTGCCGGACCTCCGGTAGACCGTTTCGCCGCCGATGATGGTTTGGAGCACCTTCGTTTCCAGGATCGCCCTCGGCTCGCAGGTCATGATGTCGCGGTCGATGACGATGAAGTCGGCCAGCTTGCCCACTTCGAGCGAGCCCTTCTGCGACTCCTCAAAGGCGGCGTAGGAGGCGTCGAGCGTGAACGCGCGCAGGGCCTCCGCGCGGCTCATGCGATCCTCCGGCTGCCAGCCGCCGGACGGCTCGCCGGCGTGGTTTTGCCGCGTGACGGACGCGTAAATGCCGAAGAACGGGTTGTGCGACTCGACGGGGAAGTCGCTGCCGGCAGGGATGCGCACGCCGGTGCGCAGCAGTTTGGCCCAGGCGTACGCCCCCGCCGCCCGCCGCTCACCCACGCGCGCGTACACCCAACGCATATCGCTCGTACAGTGTGTCGGCTGCATCGACGGAATCACCTCCAGCTTGGCGAAACGCGGGATGTCCTCCAGCGACAGAACCTGAGCATGCTCGACGCGGAAGCGATGATCCTGGCGCGGATGGCGACTCAGTGCCAGGGCGTATGCATTCAGAGTCTCACGGTTGCCTCGATCGCCAATCGCGTGCGTGCAAACCTGGTAGCCATTCAGCAGTGCATCCTCGGCCACCATGCGGATGAACTCCGGCCTGCCCACTGCCAGGCCGGTGTAAGGGTTGCCGTCGGCGTCCGTGGGCCGGTCGCTGTACGGTTCCAGCAGCCACGCCCCACGCGAGCCCAGCGCCCCGTCAACGTAGAGCTTGGCGCTGCGTACCGTGAGCCGATCGCCGATCAGCTTGCCGTGCTCCTTGAAGTACCCGATCGCCGCGTGGGCGGCGACCATGGCGTAGACGCGTAGCTTGAGCCGGCCCGAATCGGCCAACTCGTGGTAGACCGCGATCTCCGCCGGCGCGACACCCGCGTCGTGCACCCCCGTCAGCCCGACTGACAGGCACATCTGCTGCGCCTTGAGGATCAACGCGGCCGTGTCGGTGACCCCGGCCTCGACGCGGCGGGCGATGAGCCCCTCGGCGTTATCCACAAAGATGCCGGTCGGATCGCCCCCGTCATCGCGAATGATCTCGCCGCCCGCTGGATCAGGCGTGTCGCGCGTGATGCCGGCGAGCTTCATCGCGGCAGCGTTCGCCAGCCCGGCGTGCCCGTCCACGCGCGTCAGCCAAACGGGGTTGTTCGGGCTGACCTCGCTCAGCTTGTGATGCGTCGGCAGCTTGCGACCCGGCCAGTTCTCGTGATCCCACCGGCCGCCGACGATCCACTCTCCCGGCTGCGCTTCCTTCACGCGCGCCGCGACGGCCGCAACGAGGTCCTTATAGGAGCGCGCCTCGCTCAGATCGATCCGGCCGAGGCCGAAGCTGCCCAGACTCGCCACGTGACAATGAGCGTCGATCAACCCCGGCAAGACGGTGCGCCCACCCAGATCACATATCTTCGTCCGCGGCTGCACGAGCTTGCGGACCTCGGCGTTCGAGCCAACTGCGACGATCCGATCTCCCGCGACGCCGAGCGCCTCCGCCCGCGGCCGCGCCGGATCGAGCGTGTAGATATTGCCATCGACGTAGATGACCTCCGGCGGCGGTTGCTGGGCAAACAGGTTGGCGGCGCCGGCCATAAGCAACGCCCCGGTGGCGAACGCGGGGGTCCGAATCAGGCGTGTCATGATCCTCCTCGGTAGAGCCAGCCAGATGGCGCAAGAACCGCGCAAGCGCGTGTCGAAGCCGCGCCACAAACGCAGCTCACGCATCGCAAATCATACCACCAGCGGCCAGTGGTGCCACGAGCCGGCTCGCCCCGCCACCAACTTGACCCGGCCAGTTGGGGACGTATAGCATTCAGCGCGGTGGTGTGTGACGGTGCGGCAGACTGGAGGACACGTGATGCTTACCTTATCCCCACCAACGCTCCGCGGGTTCGCACTTGTTCTTGCTATCCTTCTCGGGACCGGCCCGGCCTGGGCGGCCGACATCTACTGGACGGAGTTCTACCCCGACGGTGACGGCCGCATCATGCGGGCCGACCTCGATACGTTCGCGGTGGAGACGGTGATCCCCGGCGGGCTTGACTATCCGTACCGTATCGCGCTCGACCCGATTGGCGGAAAGATGTACTGGACAAACATCGGGAATCGGTTGATCCAACGCGCCAACCTGGACGGTTCCGATGTCGAGACGATCGTGACCACGGAGGAAACTCACGCGCTAGCGCTCGCCGTAGACGGCGCAGGCGGGAAGGTGTACTGGTCCAAATGGTTCCAAAT
>JAUWXH010000211.1 GCA_030616465.1 Planctomycetota bacterium
GAAACGGTCCAGCTCGCTATCCACCCGACCACGGCCGGCCGCCCATTCGTCGATCCAGCGGACGAGCGGTTCGGCTTCCTCGTACCGCCGCTGGTGTACCAGGATCCAAGCCTGCAGGTAGCCGTGATAGCCCTTCAGATCGGAGCGCTTGAGACGCTCGCCGTGTTGGTTCAGCAGTTGGCTTGCGAGTTGCGGACGATCCTGGTCCAGCGCGTGCCGGACCGCCTGCTGCAAGACCCACCATAGATAGGCGTCTGAAAGAGCCTCGTCGGCGAGTAGCAGCTCCAAGCAGCGCCGGCGCTCGGCTTTCTCATCCGGGTCCTCGAGGCCCAGCAGACGCACGAGCCCTTGCAAGGCTTCCCGGCGTTCGCCGGCCGGCGGGTCTTGCTTGAGCACCCGACGATAGGCCTTGATTGCCGCGCGCTGCTTTCCGAGCCACTCCTGGATACGCCCGCCCCGAAGGCGTCTGGCGGTATCCTGCACCTGCCCGAGCCGTGCCGCGGTCTCGTGGTGAAACAGCAGCAGCCGAACGTTCTCGAGGTTCGGGCGCGACTGGGCCGCTTCCTGCCGGTAGACGATCTCCGCCAGGTAGTCGTGCAGGATGACCCGCTGCTGGGGTGGCAGATCCATCTGCAACAGGTTGGCGACCGCGTCAGCGGCCTCGATGAGTGCCCCGGCTTCCTTTAACGCGATGACGTCGGCCAGCAGGGCATCAAAAACGACAGGCTGCTCGGCGGGCTTGAGGCGATAGAGCGTCGCGCTGGCGAGGACGACGGCGCAAACCGCCAGTGGGATCTGCCAACGTCCCGCGAAGAGACCGGCCAAAGTGCGGAAGAGACGCATCTGGCTCATCCTAAGCCTGGTTACCCGGGACGCCCTTGCCAGACGCCCGGGCCGCGCATCCTGCCAAGACCGCGGGGCAGGGAACCCGCGCCCGCGGCAACACTTTTCCTATCGGAAGGCCGGGCGAAAGACGTGCATCAAAAGTCCGCCCGGTCCGCGACCAGATCAACGCGCCTGTAGCTGTTCGGGCGGCGTGTCCGATAGACAAGGGAAATGGGCGGTCGGCGGGTGCGCGATGTCCGATAAGAGTGCAGACGTACTCCTCATAACCCGTGACCCGCAACTGCGCGAGCAGGTTTCACGGCATCGCCCGGCGGCGGCAGGACTCCAATGCGTACTGCCCGACGAGTTCCACGTCGAGCAGCCGCCCCAAGCCAGGCAGTGCTGGGTAGACCTGGACTACACCTCGCGCCCGCTGCGGCCTTCCGCGGGTCGCCGCGTAGTGTATTTCTACTCCTCAGCGCGGCATCCGACCGGGGCTCTGCCACCGGGGTTGTTCATTCGCAAGCCGTGCACCGGGGCGGTGTTGGAGGTTCTGTGGGCCGGCGTCACGCTTTGCACCCAACCCGCCGAAGGTGGACCGACCGATCAACCGCCCGAGCGCCGCACCGATCTGCCAGTGTGGCTGCTGGAGTTTCAGGAGCTATCGCTGTCGGAGCTGTGCGGCAGGTTGGTTGCCCGGCTGCCGGCCCGCCTGGGCTACGCCGACGTCTCGCTCTATCTGCACGAGCCGCAGCCACGCGTGCTCAGTCTCGCCGAGAGCAACCACACGCGGCAGATCGACCTGGCGGTTCGCATGGACGACTACCGCGACCACCTGATGGTGGCCGTGGCCCGTGCCGGCCGAGTGCTGGTCACCGACGAGGTCGAGCAGGCGTACCGCGCCCACGGCGTACGACGCCCCCAGCACGCCGATCGCTATCGCGACGGAGCCTGTGTCAGCGCCCCGTTGATGAGTGACGGTGAGCTGCAGGGCGTCCTCAATTTCAGCCGACGAGCGCCCACCGCTGAAACCGCGGACCACCTGCCGTGGCAGGAGACTCTCGCGTTTCTGGCCCGGTCGTTGCAGCACGCCCGGGTATACGAACGGGTGCGGACCGAGGCCCGCGTGGATAGCCTGACCGGTCTGTTCAACCACCGCTGGCTCACCGAGACGCTCAAGAAGGAGATCCACCGGGTCCGCCGCTTCGGCAGCCCGCTGTCGCTGATCCTCATCGACCTGGACGGGCTGAAAGCCGTCAACGATCGCGCCGGACATCCGGCCGGCGACGCTGTCCTGCAACACGTCGCCCGCAAGGTCGTGTCTGCGTTGCGGCAAATCGACTCGGCGGCCCGAATGGGTGGCGACGAATTCGTCGTGGTCCTGCCCACCGCCGACCTGCCCGGTGCGCAGCAAGTAGCCCAACGCATCCTGACCGCGATTCGCACCGACGCCGCCCTGTTCCGCGGGGCCCCCCTACCGATCACCGCCAGTCTTGGCGTGGCCCAGTGGGAACCTGACTGGGAGGCCGACCACTTGCTCGAGGCGGCCGACCAGGTGATGTACACGGCCAAGCGTCAAGGTAGCAACTGCCTGGCGTGCCGCGCCACGGACGCAGCCTATCCCGAGCTCAGCGCCTCACCAACAACTTGAGTGGCGGCGCCATTGGCCCGGCCGGCGTGTCCAACACGCGGACGCTCTCCGCGAACGCCTCGCGGGATGGCCAGGTGTACTCGCGGCCGTCGAGCGTGATCAGGCCAACACGATGAGGCGGCGGGGGTCGGCGTCCCGTTCGGCAGAACGCGTCTGCCGCTCTTTGAACAGCCGGGCGCATGTCTCCCGCCGGGCCGGGTCGTGGCTGTAACGCCAATGATCGACCAAGCCCAGTGCGTCGGCGCACTTCAAGGCGCTGGCGGGATACTGTCGCCAGTGCTCGGCCCCCAGGGCTCGGTGGAAGGCGGCCGGTCCGCAGGCCGGCTGGCCGGAACGGGCCCGCAGGACGAAGTTGTACGCCAGCCCTATCGCCGCCACGACCCCGTCAATAACGTCCCGCCCATACCGCTCGGCCAACCCGGCCAGGTGTTGCATGATCCGCTGGTCCGGGATGGGAATGATCTCTCGGCGGATGAAGGCTTCCAGGGGCTGACCCAGGCGGGTTACCCAATCGTTGATGTGGCGTGACGCCGCCGCTCCGGCCCGGTGGGCGAACGCCTCCAGCGCCGGCCGGCCGTACTGCTCGCTCTCGGTCAGGCGGCGGAGGGCGGTCGTCAGCCCGCGCTTGGGGGAGTATGTGCAGAACACGGCGTTGGCGTGCGTCCGCTCCCAGCCTTGAAGGGTTTCGCTGAGCAGGCGACGACCCAGCCCCTTCCAGCGCCGATCGGAAGTCGCGTTGATCTCGTAGGCACAGACGTAGCCAGCCGGCGGAGCGGTCGGCAGCGATTCCAGCCCGGGGTCCGAGAGCTCATCGCGGCTCAGGTGAAAACGCTCGGTCGCCTTCCACTTGACGAATGCCAGCAGCTCGCCGGGGCTGCCGCCCCCCTTCCCGTTCGGCTGGTAGAGCACGTCAACCTGATCGCTGTTGAGCTCGGCGACGAACCGCTCGGGAGTGAGTTGCCCTTCCCAGGCCGTGGGCCAGGCCTGGCAGTGCAAGGCATACGCGGCCGCGTCCCAGTCGGCGGGGAATCGGCCGGGCGCGAAGCTCGCGTGCCGAACCGCTTCGGGTTGTTCACTTACGTCTACCGTCACACTCAATGATATGCCTCTCCGCCGACCACAAGCGAGCTGCCGCGCTTCTACATCGGTTAGCCAGATTGGCGCGCTCAGCCTTGTAGGTCGTGTCGTGGACCCGACACTTCCTGGACTCCCGACCTGGGTACCAGACGCAGTAGTAGGAGCGATTATCGAACGTGCTGGCAGAATTCGGTGAGCACGGCGCCAATGGCATCGGGACCCTGCCACGCTGAGGCTCTCGGGGTCGACGCAGCACAGATGGGCGAATGCTTCCCGTGACAGGCCGCCCCCGTGGGCGCTTGGTGCCGAGAATTGCGGGCGCCGGACGCAAGGCGAGTTCGCCTTGACGCGCTCAACCCGCGTAGCTACGCTGCTTTGTGTAACTTGGCTATGATCATTTCCAGCCGGGAGTAAGTGGAGCAGGCCGGTGGGCCGAAAGGTCTCGAACTCCCGATCGTCGCCCTGGATCGTGGCTCGCTGCCCAACATGCGACGCTCGTTATCGGCTCGCCTCGGGCAAGGCGCGCCAAGACGTACGCTGCCCAAAATGTACTGCCGCTCTTGTCGTCGAGGCGAAATCGGGAGCCCGCACACCATCCGAGGAGTTGTCATACAAGGTGCGACCGCCTGAGCCCGTCACCTCTCGAGCGGGAGATTCCCTTAAGAGCGCGCGACCTCCCTGGGTAGCACCCGACACTTCGCGTTTCCAGGTGGTGCCGCGCCACTCACCCGAAGGGATCGCATCGTTTACCTTGGGGATAGCCTGCGGACTAGCCTCCGTGATTCTGGGTATCATAGTGGCCGCCTCGCAAACCGCAGCCCCCGGCGTCTTCGGGAGCTTTGGAGCCCCCAGCATCATCGAGAGCTTTCTTGTCAGCTGGGCAACGTTTATCTGCGGGCTGCTCAACGTACTCGGTATATCACTAGCCGTATTCGACCTTCAACGGCCGGACTGCAGGAGGTTCTTTCTCGTTGCCGCGATCTGCTTGAACGCCTTGGGCATTGTGTGCGTCCTTTTCCTAGTGTTTGTGCTGGGCGTCCCGCTTCCGGACATCTGGTTGATGTGAGCATCTAGAACGGAGCCGCCGAGACGCGGGAATACGCACTACGGACGCAGATCGACGTCGGATGGAAGGCCTCCAGGGCGTGGGCGCGACAGGCGGGCCTGGGGCTCCAATGTGCCACCCGCAGGTGGTGTTACAACGGGAAAATAATGCGTGGGGCATTCCTACACGGGACAGGCGAATGGTGAGCGTGATACATGTGGCTAAGCGCTGTTTTTCGTCGCGTCCACCTGAGCGTGTAAGCTGCGCGTTTACGTCACGTGCTGGCAGAACTCGGTTAGCACGCCGCCGGTGCTGGCGGGGTGGGCGAAGGC
>JAUWXH010000021.1 GCA_030616465.1 Planctomycetota bacterium
GCGTTGTAGGCGCGGCTGTGGCATGAGATAGCCGCCGCCGGTCGCCGTCACGGACTTGGAGGTAGTCCGATCGCGGTCAGGTCGTTGCGAATCCAGGTGATGCGGTCGTTGTTGTCGTCTTCGGTGGAGTCCACCACGGCGACCAGGTCCACGTCGCCGTCCCCGTCCAGGTCGCCGTAGCCCAGCAGGCCGACATCGCCGGGCGCGGCGTAGTCCAGCACAACGAAGCCGGTCCAGGTATCACGGGCGTCGAGCGGGGATTCGAAGTAGCGAATCGCCCCCGCGCTGCAGCCGACGACCAGCTCAAGCGCTGCGTCGTTGTCCACGTCGAGGGCTTTGACGTCGAGCGGTGCGAAAGACTCGAACGTGACGATCGTGTGCGTATCCCAGTCGTATTCGTAGCGGTCGCGCGTGCCGCGGTCGCAGAACTCCACGGTGGGATGTTCAAACAGCATCACCTGCATTTGCTCAGGACCGGTCGCGACCACGTCCGGCCGTCCGTCGCCGGTGAGGTCGGCGATGTCGATGGCAAACGCGTCGCGGACGCTGCCGATACGCCACTGCTTCCAGGGCTCGTCGTCGAACGGCGGGTCCACGTTGGGGCATACGCTGGCGGGGTTTTGGAACCAGGCCACTTGCACGTTATCGTCGGTTCGCGCGGCCGAGACGAGGTCGAGGTCGTCGTCGCCATCCATGTCGTAGACCAGCAGCCCGGCGGCACCCTCGCGATCGAACTCGCTGAGATAGCGCTCGTGGATCCCGACAGTCTCCAGCTCCCAGCCCGCGCCCGTCGTGGCCCCGCCCGGGTTGTGGAAGATTTGCAGCTCGCCGGCCCGGATCTCGATCGGCTCGGCGTTGCTGTTGTCCTTCGGCGTCAGGGTGATTCGGAAATGGCGCGACGCGACGACGTCGTTATCGCCGTCGCTGTTGAGGTCGGCTATTTCGACGTTGGTGTAGCCTTGCACGAGTTCGATGTCGTACTCGGCCAGGTTGACGGTCGGCGGCACAACCTGGGCGAGAATGTCCTGGATTTCCTCGTTGGTCAGGATATCGGTGCTTCCCGCCAGGTATTCGAGATCTGGGTCTTCGTGGCCCCACGAGCGGAGGAGGGCGGTTCGGGCCTCCGGGTCGTTGGGGTCCCAGGGCGGATGCCGGAGATAGACGACGCCGTCCTGGGCCGCCGCAACAATGTCGAGCTGTCCGTCGCCGTCCATGTCTCCGACGGCGACGTCGGCCAGGTCAATCCAGCGTCCGTTGCCGTCGAGCGTCAGGCTCAGGAAATCGACCACGCCGGGTAAACCCTGGCTGAGCAGAATCTGGATCACACCGCCGTTTCCTTGCGCGTATGCCGCGACCGGGTCAATCTTGCCGTCGCCGTTGAAGTCGATCAGCACCGGCGTGCGTGAGAGGTCATCCACGCGGTAGGTAATTGTGGTGACGGCGGCCCCGTTGGTGAAGGTGCGCTCCTGGATGAGGTTCTCCGTGAACGTGTCGGCGGCGCTGAATACCCCGGGGGAGGGCGTCTTGCCGCCGGTCTCGGCGAGCGGGAGGAACCAGTAGCTCTCGCAGCCGGCCGGCGAGAGTACCGCAGCCAGGCCGCACGCACCAACGAGCAGAGACGATAGGCGTCGCTTCATGATCAGGGCTCCACAGTGTCCGGATTGACAGAGCGATTCCGTGTTTATCGGGTCGGCACAACGGGGCGGGGGCTTTAGACGTTCGGCGCGGATCCGGTGGAAGTGCCTCCTCGTAATTGACTGTTCATTACAATTGGTGCGGAGGGAAGCACCGTCCGGCCGGTCTGTGGACGTGAATCGGGTTTATGTCGCCCGGACTTACGCCTGGGGCGCTGTCGCGCCGGGCCGGGCTGGGGCGGCTGCCGCCCGGGCGCCCGCTTCCGGCAAGGCCGTGCCAATTCGTGGGCCGTCGGACGCCCGGCGTCCGAAAACACCCGCTCCGATTTCTCGGACCTGCGCGAAGACGGTTTCCACCGCGAGCCGCTCCATACATGAGTGGTGGTCGCACGTCCGCAGCCGACAGGGTGAGCATTCGATCGGCGCGGCAACCACGCGAAACGCAGGCTGCGTCCCAGACGCACCTTCCTTCGGGCAGCGGTACGGCCCGGTGACATCCGGATCGGTCGGGCCGAAGATGGCAACCAGCGGCTTGTTCAGTGCCGCGGCAATGTGCATCGGCCCTGAGTCGTGACAAATGACACGGTCCGATAGTCCGAGCACGGCGGCCAGCACCCGCAGGCTCGTGCGACCGACGAGGTCAATTACCGGCGAGCGACAGGCGGCGACAACCCGGTCGGCGAACGGCCGATCCGCCGCCGAGCCGAGCAGGACGCAGCACGGGAGCGATTCCTCGTGCATGCGGTCGATCAGCGCCGCGATACGCTCCGCCCGCCAGCGCTTGCTCTCCCATCGTGCTCCTGGAATCACCGCCGTGAACGTCTTGACCGGCCGGCCGGCCGCCGTGGTCAGAAGCGTCTTAGCCGCGCGGATTTCTTCCAGCCGCAGTCCCAGCGGGAACTCGGGGCGATCGGTGCTCAGGCCCAAGGCGGCAACGACGCACAGGTTCTTGTCTACGGCATGACGCGCATCGGGCGGGCAGCGCACGGGCTGAGTGTAGAATAGCCCCGCGGACTCACGGGCCGCGGCGAACCCGATCCGCCGCTCCGCACCGCTGGCAAAGGCCAGGAACCCGCTGCGGAACAAGCCCTGAAGATCAACTACCAGGTCGAAACGCCGGCGGCGCAGCTCACGCAGGAAGCGCAGGAAGTCGCCCAACGCGCGGCCGCTGCGCAGCATTTTCCCGTAGCGCGCCCGATCGAAGACGATTACGTCATCGAGCAGGGGATGTCCGTCGAGCAGCGGGGCAAACGACTTGCTCACCAGCCAGGCGATGTGGGCGCCTGGATCGGCCCGACGCAGCGCCGTCAGCACCGGCAGCGCATGTACGATGTCCCCCAGCGAGCTGGGCTTGATGATCAGAATGCGCTTGCCGCTGCTCCGATCGTCCAGTGCCATGTTCTTTTCGCTGCGGGCCATCAAGCAGGAGTATAGCGTTTACTCGCTCAGTCGGGTTTGCTGCCGCTCGGCGCGGCTGCCGGCGCTGCGCCACGCACACGGCGCGTCAGGCGGTCCCGCAGATCGACCATCACGCCGAGCACGCTCGGCACGATGATCAAGGTGCCGATGGTGGCGACTATCAGACCGCCGAGCATGACGGAGGCCAGTCCGCGGTAGAGTTCGCTGCCGGCCCCGGGGAACAAGGCCAGCGGCAGTTGCCCGAAGAAGGTCGTCAGGCTGGTCATGAGCACCGGCCGCACACGGATGCGCACGGCCTCGCGGATCGCCTGACGAGCGGGCATCCCGGCCTCACGCATGTGAATCAGCGACTGGTTCACCAGCAGAATCGCATTGTTGACCACCATGCCGACCAGAATCACGAAGCCGAGGAACGTCAGCACGTCGAGCTGCTGTACCGGCTGATACGTCGTCAGCAGCGTGCCCTGGTGCGCTACCCAGAGCCCGAAGAAGCCGCCGAGGATCGCCAGTGGCAGGCTGAACATGATGACAAACGGATACATCCAGCTCTCATACAGCGCCGCCATCAGCAGATACACGATGACGACCGACAGGAAGAAGCGGCTTCCGATCAGATTGACCAGCGTCGTCGGCGACCAGCCCTTCCACTCGCCGATCATCGCGCTGCGGGCGGCCACCAGCTTGTCGGCGTTGCCGGTCAGGCTGATCAGCACGCTCGGGTCGATCTGACCGGACGCGCGTAGCTCCGGCTCGATCTCCTCCTTGATCTGCCGGATGACGGCTTCGAGGGCCATCGCCTCCGGCGGGCGCACCTCGAGCGTGACGGCCCGCTGGCGCTCGACGTGGTTGATCTGCTCCAGGGCGGTCGTGTCGAGCAATTTGACCGCGGAGGTCAACGGGACGATGTTGCCGGCGGGCGCGTAGACCGGCACCTGGCCGATGTTCTGCGTGGACGTCCCCCGCTGACCTTTGACATACAGCGAGATGTCGATCGTCTCGCCGCCGGCCTCGCGGTAATCACCCACGTACGCGCCGTCCACGCACGCCTCGACGATCAGGCCGACGTCAATAACGCTCAAGCCGAGGTCGGCGGCCCGCTCGCGGTCGGGCACGATCCGCAGTTCCGGCCGGCCCAGGTTGAAATTCCGGGGTGACGGCAGCGGCTGACCAAACGCCTCGTCGCAGACCTTGTACGTTGCCGTCGCGGCCGCGGTGACCTTCTCGAGGTCATCGCCGCGAATCTGGAGCTCGGCGGTGTTGCCGCCGCCGAACGAGAAGAGCTGCGCCTGGAGGATAACCGGCAGCACGCCGGGGATGCGCGCCCCGGCCGTCTCGAACAGGCGCACCAGCGGCTTGACGCGCGCCGGGTCGCGGCTCGACGCGCCCATGAAGCACCCGCCGCGGAACGAAACGAAAAAGAAGCTGTCAATCAGCGGCGGCGGCGTGAGCCACTCGCGGCGGGCGCGATTGCGTTCCAGCCAGCCCAGCTTGTTGTCGGGGCTGTCCACGAGCTCGGGGATTCCGCCGGCGGCAATGCGCGCCTGAACCTGCTCGACCCACTGCCGGTCGAGCTGCTCGTTCTCGGGCGAGCCAGGCTCGACCTCCCAGTACGGACGGACGACCTCCTCGATGGTGAAGGCCATTCGCCGGAATTCGTCGAGGCTATAGCCCGGCGGGGTGAGCAGCATGCCGAAGACCAGGTTGCGATTCCCGGCGGGCAGATACGTCGCGTCCGGGACCAATGCTCGCGCCAACCCGAACGCGCCGCCGACAACGGCAACGATTACCGCCACGCGGACAAGCGGGGCACCGTTGAGCCGATCGACGAGCCCAGCGATCGCGCCGGCAATGTGCCCCCCGCTCTTCCTCCGTGGCCCGGTAGCTTCGTGGCTTCGCGGCTGTCTGCCCAGCAGTCGCGCCGCAAGCGTGGGAATCACCGTCACGGACACGATCAGCGACAGCCCGACGGCCGTCGCCGTGGCGATGCTGATGTCGCGGAAAAGCTGACCGGCCTCCTCTCGTATGAAGATGACCGGGATGAACACCGCCATCGTCGTCAGCGTGCTGGCCAGCACCGCCGCCCAGACTTCCTTCACCCCGTCCAGCGCGGCCGACATGGCGTCCTTGCCCATTTGCCGATGGCGGTAGATGTTCTCGAGCACCACGATCGCGCTGTCCACGACCATGCCGACGGCGAAGGCTATTCCCGCCAGCGAGATCACATTGAGCGTGCGGCCCAGCCCGGCGACCACCATGAACGTGCCGATGACCGCGATGGGGATCGCCAGCGCGACGGCCAGCGTGGCCCGCCAGTTGCGCAAAAAGAGCATGAGCACCGTGATGGCGAAGGCCCCGCCGAACATGATGTTGTTCCGCACCATCGCGATCGACTGTGTGATGTAAAGCGTCTCGTCATAGACCTGCTTCAGCTCGAGCCGCAGCTTGCGCGCCTTGAGCACCTCTTCGTTGACGCGCCGGACAGCGTCTTTGACGCCGCGCATGACCTTGAGCACGTTCGTGCCGACCTCACGTCGCACCGGGAAGGCCAGCACGAATTGCCCCTTGCTGCGGACAAACGATAGCGGCTTCTTGTAGCTCAGCTCGACTTCCGCCACGTCGCGAACGTAGACCGGGCCCCCTTCCGCGTAGGCCACGACCGTATCCAGCACCTCCTCGGTCGATTCGTACTGACCGACCGTGCGGATGGTGTAGTCCCGTTTGCCCTGCGTGCGCGTGCCGGCTGAGATGTTCTCGTTCTGCCGTCGTAGAGCCGCCACGACCTGACCGAAAGTCAGCCCGCGGGCGGCCAGTTCGCCGGCGTCCACGCGCACCTGCACCTCGCGCTCCATGCCCCCATAGACATCCACCGACGCCACGCCCGGCACGCGGTCGAGGTAAGGTTTGATGTTGTCTTCAGCGAAGTCGCGCAGCTTGCGAACCTCTTCGCCGGCTGACTCGTCCTCGGAGAGAAGCACGATCCAGGCGATGGGCCGGTCCACGGCGGGGTCCGCGGCTTCCACCGTCGGCTGGTCCACCTCCAACGGATACCCGGTAACCTGCCGCAGCTTGTCGTTCACGTCGCGCAGGGCGGCGTCTTTGCCAACGTCGGCGTAGAACTCCAGCACGATCTGACCGGAATTGTCGCGCGAGGCGCTGGTCATCTCCCGCAGACCTTTGACGCTGCGGAGCATCTCCTCCTGGCGGTCGATGATCTCCTCTTCGATCTCCTGCGGATTGGCCCCCGTCCAACGTGTCTGGACCACGATCACCGGCACGTCCACATTAGGCGTGAGCTGGATGGGAATCGCCAGCAGCGACAGCAGTCCGAACAATACGATCAGTAGCACCCCGACCGAGACGCCCACCGGCCGGCTCAGACATAGACGAATCAGGTTCACCGCGGTCGAGCTCCTTGAGCGGGACGCGTCGTCGGCTGGGAGGTCGTCAGTGGCGTTGGGATGACCGGCGTGGGGCCGTAGAGGCGTTCGTTCGCACGGCAGACCACCAGATCCCCGGCACGAACGCTGCTCCCCTGTATCTCGATCTCTTCGCCCGATTCCAGCCCCGTATTGACCGGGACCGGAATCGCCATCTTTTCGCCCCGCGGACCGGGGCGAATCACGAAGACCTGTTTGCCGGCGCCGCCGGCTACGATTGCATCCTTGCTTACCATCAAACGCTTGCCGGGCGGACCCGCCGGCACATGCACCCAGACGAACATGCCTGGCAGCAGCGTATGATCGGCGTTGGGCAGGTCGATCTCGATCGGAAACGTGCGGGCTGCCGGCGCGGCGCGCGGAATCACGCGCGAAATAGTCGCCGACTGTATCCGCCCGAAGGCTTCGATCTCTACCGTTGCCGCCTCCCCAGCGCGGGCGAAGCGGATCGCGCTCTCCGGCATGTCTGCGCGGGCTTTCACTGTCTCAATCGCCACCACCTCGCACACCGCGCTGCCGGCCTCGATCCACTCTCCCACCTCCGTCCGCTTGGCCACCACGAACCCGTCGAACGGCGCCCGAATCTGGGTCTTCTCCAGGTCGCGTTCCGAGCGGCGCATGACCGCCTCCTGTCCCGCCACCTCGTAACGGGCCCGGGCAATCTCTTCCGGCCGCGGCCCGTTCTCGGCCTGCTCGAGGGCGGCCTGGTTTTGTGACAGTCGCCGCTTGGCCGCCAAGTACTCCATTTCAGTGTCGTGCCTTTCCTTCTCGCTGCTCTGGCTTCGCTCGAAGAGTGCCACGACGCGCTGGCGCTCGAACTCCCATTTTTGGTAGAGCGCCGTGGCTTCTTCGACGGCGGCCCTGAGGCGCCGTAATTCCTCCGGCCGGGTACCGTTCTCCAGCTCCTCCAATCGAGCCCGCAGGCTTCCCAGCCGGGCGCGGGCCTCCTCCAGCCGCAGGCGGGCCGTGGTGGGGTCACAGCGGCAGATCACCGCGCCTTGCGTCAGGAATTGACCTTCGCGCGCGCTGAAGGTTACGACCACGCCCGGCACCTCGGCGGCGACCACGGCGCTTCGGTCGGCCAGAAGCGTCCCGACCAGCTTGATCGAGGCGGCGATCTCACGCTCGACGACCGGCGTGACGGCCACCGGCATCGGCCCGGTGGCCTGGCCCAGCGCCATGTCCGCCGCCAGCACGTTCACCAGCATGGCGCAAAGCCATCTCTTACCGTGGGTAAGTTCGGTCATAGTTAGCTCTCAAAGCCGCTGTTGTTCGGGATCGCACGCGAGGCCCGCAGAACACACAACATATTAAGCCGATTGTGCCTGCCGGACAACGGCGTACATGTGTCTCCGCAGAGCTGACGTCCGGTCAAGGGTTGGTCGCTACGAAGGCCACTCTCCCGTGAACACCTCCACGGCCGGGCCGGTCAGGAAGACGTGGTTCGATTGCTCGTCCCACGCGACCTCCAGCTCCCCGCCGGGGAGCTGGGCAGTGATAGCGCGCTCGGTCTTGCGGTTGAGCACGCCGGCGACACAAACGGCGCAGGCGCCGGTGCCGCAGGCCTGCGTGAGGCCGCTGCCGCGTTCCCAGGTGGCCATCTTGACGCGCTGGGCATCGACGACCTGGACGAAGTGCACGTTGATCCGCTCGGGGAACAGTGGGTGGCGTTCGAGCTGTGGGCCCCACTCCCGCAGCGGCACGCGCGCCAGAAGCTCGGTGAAGAACACCGCGTGCGGGTTGCCCATCGACACGCACGTGACGCTCAGGATCTTCTCGCGCAGCGGAATCGGCATCGCCACGATCTGCTCGCCGCCGAGCGCCACCGGGATGCGCTTCGGGTCTAGAATCGGCTCGCCCATATCGACGCGGACCGCGCTTACGTGTCCGTCATCGTCAAACGTTAGATCGAGCGATTTGACGCCGGCATCGGTCGCTACCCGCAGGGGGTTCGCGCGTGCCCAGCCGCGCTCGTGCGCCAGCTTGGCCGCGCAGCGGATCCCGTTGCCGCACATCTGCGCCCGCGAGCCGTCGGCGTTGTACATCTCCATGCGGACGTGCGTGTCGGCGTCCGGCGGCGGTCCGACCAGGATAAGCCCGTCGGCGCCGACGCCGCGGTGGCGGTCGCTGATCGCCTTGGACAGCCGGGTCGGCTCAGCGACGCTTTGCTCGAACAGCCCGACGAGCACATAGTCGTTGCCGAGCCCGTGCATTTTCGTGAATCTCAGCGGCATGAGCGCGGCCTCCGCTTCAGCCGTCCCCGGGCCACCGCCTGATGCAATTGCAGCGCCGGGCCTCCGAGCCCGGCGTGTTCCCGAAGAGGGCCCCAAAGCGTCGGACCGGGACGTCCGGCCCTTCGGAGACGGCAGTCAGGAAGGACTTGGCACCCGACGGCTAGCGCCCGCCCTGATCGTGCTTTCTCAACCAGCCTTCCAGGGCCGAGCGGCGGAACTTGTAGTGGCCGGGCTTGGCGAAGCCCTTTTGGGACAGCGCGCTGTTTTGCTCGATGAGCAGGTCGATCAACTGGTCGCCCCGGCCGGTGCCGAAGAAGCCCTCGGGACGCAGATTGGGGCGCTCGACCGCTTGCGGCGGCTGCAGTGGCGGCAACAAGTTGCGTGCCAACCGGGCGAAGTCGTTCCGGGCGGTGGTGTTGGACAGGTTGATGAGCACGGCCCGTCCTTCGCCCGGCCCGAGCACCCCCAGACCGTCCTGGCCGATGCGGTTGAAGGCAACCTCAATATCGCCCTGGCCGAGGATATCTGGGATAGGAGTATTCCGCAGAATCTGGGCCTGGTCCAGCCAGCGGCGCATCGCCTGCGTCACCAGCTCTCCGGGCACCAGCCCGCGGCGCCGGCCGGTAGCCTTGTTGAGCGCGTCCACCAGCCCGTAGTCGAGCAGGAACACCTCGAACCGGTCCGTGCCCCGCTCATACGCCAACCCGAAATTCCACGTCCCGCGCTTGGACAGCGTCGCCACCGGGCTGTCCACGGTGAAGTCGCTTTTGAGGCCGCCCTCGGCAACGCCGGCGCGGATCTTTCCATAACCCACGCCGATACGGACACGCTTGGTCTCCTTGGTCTTGTACGCCTCGCTGAGGTAGGTGAGGCCGACGGCCTCGATCAGCAGGGCGGTATACGGCTCTTCCTGGCCGATCTGGAGCTTGATCGAGGAGCGTACGCCCGTGCTGATCTTCGTCCCCTGCGGGTACTCGTCGCCGACCTTGCACGGCTGCCACTCGCGCGAGTCCACCGGCGCGTGCTGGACGTCGCCGTGAACGTCGATGACCCGCGCCATCACCGGTTGTCGCTCGGCGGGTGCGGTTGTCGGTTGCTGCCCGGCCGGCGCAAGGGCGGGCTGCGGGGGGGCGGGGTCGTCCTGGGCCCAAGGCGGACCAGCAAAGCGGTGGATCACAACGGCAATCAAGCCGTGGGTCCGACGGATGGATTGCAAACGGAGCATGAGTCGTTCTCCCACATACGGGTTGGCTCGGGGGCCGACCGCGATCACACGGTCTCTACAATGATTATCGGCTACGGCGGCGGGCGGTCAACTTCTAACTCGTCCGGCGGCGCAGTTTAGCCGGTCAGCCAGCGGCGTAGCGGGTCGGCGTAGGGCTCCGGGGCCAGCAAAACCACCCAAAGCCACGGGGCCACAATGATGTAGGCGATGTTTAGCCCGGTGACCACGTCGTAAGGGATCGACCCGCGGGGATGACGCCACGGTTGCAGCACCCCGAGCAGCCCGGCTTCCGGTCCGCGCCGCGGCGCGGGGCGGGAGTTGTCCAGGGCGGCCGCCGCCCGCCGGGCGTAGTCCAGCCGACGCAGGACGGTGAAGAAGCTCAGCAGCGCCAGTTGCCACAGCACCGCCGCCACGTGACCGCTGACACAGCCGATGAGGACGGCGGCGAAGCGCTCACCGCGCAGCCAGTATCCCACGGAGCAGTCTTCGATGGTCGCCTCGGCGCGTGCTTTGACGTAGCTGATGAGGAAGGCGTTGCAGAGGGCCAGCACGGCCAGCAGTTGACAGGTGAGGTTGCCGGTCTGCGTGAAGCACCACGCGCAGCCCACGAAGATGGCCATGTCGCTGAAGCGATCGACCGACGAGTCGAGGATGCCCCCGAAGCGTGTGCGCAAGTTCCCCAGGCGGGCCACCGCCCCGTCGAGCATGTCGAAGGCGCCTGCCAGGACGAGGAACCCGCCCGCCAGCAGCGGCCACCACCCTACCGGCCCGAACCCGGTGTAGAAGTATGGGACCTGCTGAAAGGCCCCACGCGCCAGGCAATACCCCGCCCCGCACGTGGCTACGAAGCCCAGCAGTGTGAGGCGGTTCGGCGTAACGCCGACGCGAACCAGCGCGCGGGCAATCGCAT
>JAUWXH010000175.1 GCA_030616465.1 Planctomycetota bacterium
GGCCCGGCTGACTACCTCACGGGGCTGGTCAAGGCCGCCGTCTTCGGAACCATCATCGCCAGCCTGGCCTGCTACGAGGGCCTGAACGTACGCGGCGGAGCCGAAGGGGTGGGCCGCGCCACCACCGTAACCGTGGTCAAGAGCATCGTGGCACTGATCGTGGCGGACTGCTGCTTCACGGCGGCGTTCTACGTATTGGGGTGGTGACATGCCGCTGGTGGTCGGCATCGACGAGGCCGGCTACGGCCCGACGCTGGGCCCGCTGGTCGTGGGGGCGACGCTCTGGCGTGTCCAGCCCCGCTGCCTGAAGGCCGATTTCTGGAAGCTGCTGCAGGAGTGCGTCGCCCGCCGGCTGCGGCGATCCGCGAACCGCAAAGCGCCGGCCTCGGCCGGTCGACGCCACAGGGGGCCGCCCGGCGGGTCGCGACTGACCGTCGGCGATTCCAAGACCGTCTTCAATCGTAAGAGCGGACTGCACACCCTCGAGCGCCCCGTCCTCGCTTTTGCCAGCGCCGCTGGTGTGAAATGCGACTCGCTGGCCGATTTGCTCGACGGGCTCGGCGTGCAGCCGACGCTCGCCGAGGCGGAGATTCCCTGGTACGGCGATCTGCGTCGTCGCTTGCCGGTCGATCGGGTCCGCTCGAAGTTCCAGTCCGTCGCCGAGCGTCTCAAGTCCCGCCTGCCCGTAGTCGGGATCACCGGTTGCGACCTGATGGCACAGGTCGTCAGCGAAGACCGCTTCAACCATCGCGTCGCCACCACCCGCAACAAGGCCGCCGTCCTGGTGGAGCAGGTGTTGTGTCTGCTCCAGCGGGCCGGCGAGCGGGCCGGCGACAGCGACCTGCACGTATTCGTGGACCGGCTGGGCGGACGCAGCAACTACCGGTCGTTGCTGCTGGCGGCCTTCCCCGAGCGGTACCTGCGCGTTCTGGAAGTGTCGGCCCAACGCAGCCGCTATCGGCTCGCCTCCGCCCACAACGACTGGTACCTCGAGTTCGCGGTGGAGGCCGACCAGCAGCACCTCCCAGTCGCCCTGGCGAGCATGTTGGCCAAGTATGTGCGCGAGTTGCTGATGGAGCGGTTCAACGAGTATTGGCGGCGTTGGCTGCCCGACTTGCGTCCGACGGCGGGGTATTACACCGACGCACGGCGTTTCCTGGCCGACATCCGCTCGGTCGTGGCCCAGGCGGGCATTCCGGCCGAGCGCTTCGTGCGCTCGCGCTGAGGGCGGCCTGCGTCCTTGCCGGGAGTCCGTAGAATGACTATCGGGAATGAGGTGCCGCGGCTCTCACGGAATCCAGCGTGTCGTCGCCGCGCCCGGACGACGGTGTTCGCAGCGCGTCCCGGAGGAAGCGAATGAATCGGTATCGGCGGTTCGCTCTGGTGGTGCTTGTGGGGGTGTTTGTGCCGACCGCCGCCGCGAGCGCACCCTCCGACTGGCCGCCGGAACTGCATGCCGCTCTGGAAACCTATCGCATGGGCGACTACGAGGAGGCGCAGGATCTGTGTGCGGCACTGATGTCCGGCACGCGGGACGAGCGCCTCCGTCGCGAAGCCGCAGCCTTGCACGCCATCGCGACCATGCGCATGCCGGCGCGTAACGACCGGCTCAACGGGCGTGCGCGGGTGACCCAGTTGGCGCGGGAAGACCCGACGCTGTTGACGCGGCCCGAGTGCCAACTCGCCTGCGGGATTGCGCAATTGGCCCTGAACGAGACCGCCTCGGCGATTCGCGAGCTCGACGCGGCGGCCACGGGGTTCACCGAACGGCAGCAGCACGAGCGGTTGGCCGAAACCTGCGCCGCCCTGGCCCAGGCCTGGTCGCGCCACAACGAGTGGGAGGTGTCGCTCGAGCAGCTAGGTGTTCAGCGGCCAGGGAGCCCGGATGAGGCCCGCGTGGTCCGCCGGGCCCAGATCGCCAAGCTGCGCGAGCGGGTTGCGGCGCTACTGCCCGATGACGCGGATGCGGTGGCGCGGATCGATCTGGTTTTGGCGGAGAACCTGATCGACGCGGGCGACAAGGTTGCCGAGGGTGTGGAAATCCTCAAGCGGCTGGCGGACTTTACGTCACTGACACCGGCCGGCGTCCAAGCGTGTCTTGCGCTCGGGCAACGCCACGAGCAGCAGGGTGATTGGGCCGCGGCGTTACGACTTTATCGTCGGGCACGGGCGGCAGGGCTTGGCGAGCCGTCACGCCGAGCCGGTCAACGGGTCAAGGCGATCAGCCGGCCGCAACTGCTGGTGGACGTGCCCGCCGCCATACCCGGCGGACAGCCGATCCAGCTCGGCTTACGCGTGCGAAACCTGGATTCGGTGCAGTTCGAGCTGCGGCGAGTGGACCTGGGCGGTTGGCTGGCGTCGTGCCAGGGCCGCTTTGCCGAGGGGCGGCTCCCCGTGTCCGGTTCCGTCGTGCTCACGCGCGAGATTGAGACCCGTGCCGCCACGCCCTACGAATGGTGGACCTCTGCCGCCCTGGCCGAGCCGTTGACCTGTGCCACTGGGCCCGGGGCCTACGTCGCGGTGGCTCAGGGGTCAGACGCCGACGGCCAACCGCTGGTCACCAAAAAGCTCGTTCTGGTCAGCGACCTGCACGCCGTGACACTGGTCGGACGAGGACACGCGCTGATCTGGGCGACCGCAAGCGAACAGGTTGGGGGATTGTTGCATGACAAGCTGTCGGCCCGCTTTTGGATGCACGGGTCGTTCGTGCCGACCCGGGCGCGGTTTGCCGGGGGCGTCGCCCGGTTCGCGTTGCCGGCCGAGGCACGCTTGCTGCGCAACAAGCGCTGGGTGTGTCTGGTGCAAGCCGGCGAGCACCTGGCCCTCTGCCGCGGCAAGCTGCCCGCCGTTTCGCGCGCGGAGGCGCCGACGGTAGCGCTGGTGGCCGATTCGCCGGACGCGCGTCCCGGCCAGGTTCTCCGACTTTTCGGTCTGCTGCTGCCGGCACGCGGCAGTGCCGCTTCGCCGGAGGCCGGGCAAGCGCTCCGGCTTGATGCGGTCGACCCGGTCGAACGGCTACAACATACCGCCCGGGCGGAGGTCTCCCCGACGGGGGCTTTCAGCGTGGAGGTGCCGATTGTCAAAGACTCGGCGGGCGAGCGCCTGAACGTCATCGTGCGGCGCGGCAACCAAGTGCTGGAGAACGTGCGTGGGCGGTTCGGCTTTGACGTACGGCCGGCGGACGCTCCCCAGTTCACCGTCACGTGCTATTTGCCGGCCCGCCCCGAACCGGGCGCTACCGAGCTGGCAGGTGAGATTCGTGCTGCCTACCCGTGGGGGACGCCGCTCGCAGACGCCGAAGTCCGTTACACGGCGCGTGCGCTGCGGCTGCCGAGCGCATACTCCGAAACCGAGCCGGTCGCTTCGTTGCCGGCATCCGGTCGTGGTCGGCTCGACGGGCAGGGGCGCTGGGCTTTCAGCATTCCGGTATCGCTGTTCGAGATGCCGCCCGGACCACTGGCGGTCGGCGTCTGGGCTCGTGTGGTTGGCTGGGATCAGCGGCAGGTTGCGGGCTTCGCCGAGGTACTCGTGTCCCCGGTCTCCCCTTCAGCGCCCGTCCACCTTTGGCTCCGCCACGATCCGCCCGAACCCAGGGCCGGGGAGCTGGTCCGTTTCCGGCTGGCGTGGTTCGACCCGGAAAACCGGGCTTCCGGGCAGCGGCCCACGCTCGAGCTGCGACACGCGGGCACGACCGTCGCCCGTCTACGCCTGTATTCCACGGTCGGAGGCTTGGAAAGCGAGCCGTGGCGTCCGAACGCTCCGGGCAGCTACGAGGTCGTGGCCGCGCTGCCGATGGAAGTCGGCGAGCCGCTGCACGTGTACAAGTCGATAGAGGTCGGCGGGAGCGGAGCGGCGACGGGGGTCGTCACACCGGGTGTCGAATGTCAGGCCCACTATGCGCGGCGTGAACAGCGGTGGGGCATCCAGGTAAGCCTGTCCGGTGAGGTTGGTCAGCCGCTGTTGGTGTTCGCGGAGGCCAGCGACCCGCTGGCGGCCTCCACGATTCCCGAGCTCGACGGAAGCGCGGAGCTCTTCGTGCCGATCGAGGACCGGCGTTTCGCCGACGCCCAGGTGTTCGTCGCGACTGTCGCGGCCGACGGCTTACAGGTCCTGACCTCCGCTGCGATTGAACCGGCGGAGGAGGAAGCGCTGGCAGTCACTCTCGAACCGCCCTCGGGCCCGGTTTCGCCGGGAGCGGTCGTCAGCGTTGACGTCGTTTGCACGCGCGGGACGGGTGCGGCACCGCCGGCCATACTGCTCACCCGCTTGATCGACGCGGCCGGGACCGGCTATGTGGAATGGGTTCCTGGTCCCGTCCATGAGCGTACGGCCCGCGAGATTGGTGGTCTGACAGTGACTTCCTCGAGCGACCATTCGGAGGAGGCTGACGACAAGCGTTCGGCCCCGCAATCAGCCGTCTCCAACGACCGGCTGGCGCCGGAACTGGCGGCGGCCTTGTTCGAGGGCACGACGCTGTGGGCGGACAGCCGGCCGATCGAAGCCGACCGCACCCGCCTGGAGGTGCCGATTCCTGCGCGGCCGGGCCGCTACCGACTGATCGTGCTGGCCCGCTCGCCGAGCGGGGTGCTGGCAACTGACGCGCTCATGCTGGACGCCCGCGAGGGAATCCGCGTGCTGGCCGACCTGGCGGAGACGTTCACCATCGGCGACCGCAGCGTGCTGGCAGTCACCCTCGAGAATCCGCGATCTGCTCCGGTAGCTGTTGGTATTTCGATCCGAGGTGGGGACAGCCTGCACATCGAGACGCTGAGCGTGGTCGGCGGCGAGGCTGCGGAGCAGACCGCCGGCGAGCAGGCCTCCGCCACGCTCACTTTGCCGCCCCACAAACGCGTGCGCGTGCTGGCGCGGGTGGAGGCAATCCGGGCCGGGGCGGGGACCGCCGTGGTCGAGCTCGAGGCAGAGGGTGTCCGGCAGCGTGCTGCTCGGGCATACCGCGTCTGGTCGGCTCAGCGCAGCGCTCCCCATGATCTCCGCGACCATTCTGCCCCGCGTATACGGGTCAAGCGCACCCTGCTCTGGCTGATGGACGAGGAACAATTCGAGACTCCTGGTGAAGAGGAAACCCAAGTCGAAACCGGCGGGACCGACTGGGTGGCAACGCCATTGGCACCGGGCGAGCGCCTCACGCCGGGGCAGCGGCTGCTGATCCGCGACGAGCTCACGCTGGAGGAACGGCTCGAGGGCGTCGTGTGGTCGCAACGGCTGCCCGCGGCGTGCGTCCCGCCCGCGACCGAGCAGATGGGATTCCTCAGCCTGGGGGAGCGCAGCGGCGTGCGGTTGGACTCCGTGGCGTATTCGGCAGTGCAGTTGCCGGTCGGCGAGTGGATTCACGAGTGTCCGCTGGTCGTGGTGCGGCCCGGGACGTATTTGCTGCCGCCGCCCGAGATCAGCGTGCGGGGTCGGCTCGTCGCCGTCGAGGTGGAGCCCGCCGAAACCCACATCGTGGTCTCGGATTCGCCGAGCTCAGATGCTCTACTGCGGCCGTAGCGGACTGCCGTGTGCCGTGGGCAGGCCCCGGCACACGCCGGGGTTTGCCCATGCCACCCGTCGTCTTTGCGAGGGTGGCACGGTCCA
>JAUWXH010000368.1 GCA_030616465.1 Planctomycetota bacterium
ACGTGCTCGACGAGCCCACCATCGGGCTGCACCCGCGTGACACCCGCCGACTAATCAACGCGCTCAACAAGCTGCGGAACCTGGGAAACACACTGCTGCTGGTCGAGCACGACCGCGACGTGATCCGCAGTGCCGACCGTATTCTCGATTTCGGGCTTGGCGCCGGCAGCTCCGGCGGCGAGATCGTCGCGCACGGCCGACCAGCCGACTTCCTCGGAAGACGGCACGAACTCAGGGACCAAGGGACAAAGGGACAAAGGGACAAAGTGCCGGCTTCGCTGACGCGGGCATACCTCAGCGGCGAGACGGCTATTCCGATTCCGTCAAATCGGCGACCGGTCGAGCCGTGGCAAGACAGCGGAGAAGGTACGGAGGCACGGAGGCACGAAGGCACGAAGAGAAAACGGGATACGGCGCCGCCCGCGCGGCCCGACGATCCCGTGCGCAACTGGCTGGTCGTCCGCGGGGCCCGGCAGAACAACCTCAAGGACATCGCCGTACCCCTGCCGCTCGGGCGGTTCATCTGCGTCACCGGCGTATCCGGCTCGGGCAAAAGCTCGCTGGTCAACGACATTCTCTGGCCAGCGTTGGCCCGGGCGAAGAACTACGCCAACCTCACCCCGGGCGAACATGACCACATCGACGGCCTGCGCGACCTCGACAAGGTCATCAACGTTGATCAGTCGCCGATCGGCAATACGCCGTCGAGCAACCCGGCCACGTACACCGGCACGTTCGACTGGATTCGCGAACTGTTCGCCCGGCTCCCCGACAGCAAGGTGCGCGGGTTCGACGCCGGGCGGTTCAGCTTCAACCGGCCCGCCGGCCGTTGCGAGGCCTGCCAAGGCTACGGCCAAAAACGTATCGAAATGCACTTCATGCCGGACGTGTGGGTCGAGTGCGAGGCCTGCGGCGGCAAGCGCTACAGCCCCGAGACGCTCGAAATCCGTTTCAAGGGCAAGAACATCGCCGACGTGCTCGAAATGTCGGTCGCTGCCGCGCTGGAGCTGTTCAAGAACGTGCCCAAAGTCCGACGGATGCTCCAGACGCTGGCGGACGTGGGCCTGGACTACGTGCAGCTCGGGCAGCCGGCGCCGACGCTCTCCGGCGGCGAGGCCCAGCGGGTCAAGCTGGCGGCCGAGCTGGGCAAGCCCGACACCGGCCGCACGTTCTACATCCTCGACGAGCCCACCACCGGGCTACACTTCGACGATATCCACAAGCTGTTGGCGGTGATCCACCGGCTCGTGGACCTGGGCAACACCGTACTGGTCGTCGAGCACAACCTCGACGTGATCAAGTGTGCCGACTGGGTGATCGACCTCGGCCCGGAGGCGGGCGACGCCGGCGGCTACATCGTCGCGATGGGAACGCCGGAGCGCATAGCCAGTTCAGAGTTAAGAGTAGCAGGTAGCGAGTTGGGACGAATGACAGCGGCCGTTCGTGACCGCGAGAAGGCCATACACGCTGACTTTGAACTCGCTACTCTTAATTCGCAACTCGCTACTTCACACACCGGTGCCGCGCTCAAACCCATCCTGAAAGCGGGTCCGCACGAGACACGCACGCGCTTCGACCCCGCCGAGCACGCCGCCCGCGAGATGGAAGTGGAGAAGGCCGGCTTCGGCCGGATCGGGCGCGAAACGAAGATGCCCTGGCAGGTGGATGGGCGAAAGTGGCACCTGGAGGAGCGCACCAGCCGCGAGGCCGGGCCGACGCGTTGGGAGTCGGCCGCACTGGAATACGTTGAAGAGCTGATCCACAAAGCCGGCAACTTTGAACCGACCAACTGGAATAACCGCGCCAGCGTCGAGATCACCGCTCCGGGCGCCGAGAAATGGTTCTTCCACGCGCTGACCGGCGGCGAATGGACGCTGGACCTGTACTTCCGCGTCCCGCGCGGCACGTTCAAGTGGCTCAAACTCGACGAGCAGCTCGGGCTGAAGACGTTGGACGAACGCGACGACCTGCCGACGTACGGCGACTGGTCGCGGGTTGACGTCCGTCGCCGCCGCGATGGGCTCGATGCCGTCGCCATCTATATCCACGACAAGGCTGAGATCGACACGCCGGGATTCCGCAAGTTCATCAAGCAAGCCGTGTCGGCGTATCTGAAGTCGCAGGGGATCGAGAAGAAAGGAGCGAAGAAGAAAGCGTCCCGGGTGGCACGGTCTGGCGAAGCGTAGCGGAGCCAGGCCGTGGTGATCCGCTGGGCAACCCCCACGGCCTGACTCCGTCAGACCGTGCCACCCGCCGTCGCCGTCTACGTCCACGACAAGGCCGAGATCGACACGCCGGGCTTCCGCAAGTTCATCAAGCAAGCAGTTAAGGCGTATTTAGGGTGGGTGCGAGGTAGACACCGCGGTACAATGCGCAGGTAATGCCCGACGCGTAAGACATGTCTGGGAGGATCGGCGATGATTGTGTCTGCACAATTGGCGCTCGCGTTGGCTTTGGCATGGCATCCAGGGGTGACGCCCGGCCAGATTCCAGGAGTCGGCCCAGGCGGCGGGCTGGCAATCATGGCTGGCGCTGCGGAGCAGTCGGCTGGCAAGGACGACCCTTGGTTGGAGCCCCCGCCCGCGGATCAACCGCAGCCCAAGTTCGTGTGCACCCAAACCGAGATTGACGCGGGGGACGTGTGGGGAGCGCAGCGCTCCTACCATACGTTCGAGATCTCCAACGCCGGTCAGGCGCCTCTCAAGCTGAAGCTCCGCCCGACTTGTGCCACCGAGGTGCTCGGTCCGTCGAGGCGCATTCTTCAGCCGGGAATGACCGACAGCGTCCTGGTTGAGATGTACTTTCGGCGGGGCCGGCGCAGCAACTACGTCATGGTATACACCAACGACCGGGAGCACCCGTGCGTGAAACTGACGACGCTGGCCAGTTGTCGCACGGCGCTACTGTTCGACCCAGCCGGGGCGACGTTTCTTCGGATCCCCCGCGCCGCTGGCAGTCAGACGACCACGCTAACCATCACCCGCGGCGATGGCGGTCCCATCCAGCCCAGCGTGAGCCCGATCAGACAGGACTCACCGAAGCTAACGACGCTCACTGCGCTCGTGCGCGAGATAGAAGCCGGAGAGCGGTATGAGCTGGATGTTACCGTTCATCCCCCATGGCCGACGCGCGACCGCCCGTGGGCCCGGATGGAGTCGACCAAACGAGCGATTTGGCTGGAGACCGGCGTGCCCGAGTCGTCACTGGAATCGGTCACCGTATCAGCGATCTTCGAACGCCGGCTCAGGGCCTCCCCCTGGCACATAATGATCCCGTCACGCCGGAACGGCCCGGTCGAGCTGCGCTGCGTGCTGGAGTGGGCCGGCAACGCGCCGCCCGGGAAGATCACCGAC
>JAUWXH010000548.1 GCA_030616465.1 Planctomycetota bacterium
CAACGTACCCGCCGGCGAAACCGTCCTCGGCCAGCCGGCAATCCCCATTACCGAGATGAAACGGCGCTTGGCCCACATCGGCCGCCTGCCGGAACTGCGACAAACAGTGAAGGCGCTCGAAAAGCGACTAGCCGAGCTGGAAGCCCGCCTAAACGAAGTCTACGGTGTGGGCGCCCGCAGCGAGCGCGAGGACTAGGCAACGTCGTCATTCCGAGGAGCGCCAGCGACGAGGAATTTGCCCGCGACAGAAGACGTGTAGAACTGTGTGGCCGATCGCTTCGGTAGTGGCGAGCACGAATTCGAGCCACGATGGCGTTTCCACCTGACAGTTCGTCGGAAGCCGCTCGCGCCCCTCTCGGCCTCATTGCCGCCGAAGGTGACTTGCCCAGGCTGGTCGCTGCCGGAGCACGCCGGGCGGGACGGCGGGTCGCGGTTGTCGCCCTGCGTGGCTATGCCAACCTTGAATTGCGCGAGCTGGCTGATTCGTTCTGCTGGCGCGGCGTGGCCCGACTGGGCGGGTGGATCCGCGCGCTGCGGCGGGCCGGCTGCCGCGAGGTCATCATGGCCGGGCGGGTGCGGAAGGCGGCCATGTTCGCCGGCCCGCGTTGGCTCCAATGGTTGCAATACCTCCCGGACCTGACCAGCATACGGGTGTGGTACATTCACGCCCGCGACAAGCGCAATGACACGCTGCTGGGCGCGGTCGCGGACGAGTTGCAGCGACGAGGGCTGACCTTGATCGATTCGACCCGCTACTGCCCCGAAGCGCTGGCCCCCGAGGGCGTCCTGACGCCTTTCGAGCCGTCGTCGGTCGTGCGGGCCGACGCTGACTTCGCCTGGCCGTTGGCCAAGCGGATCGCGGCGCTGGACATCGGCCAATCGGTAGCGGTCAAGGAGAAGGAGATCATTGCGGTCGAAGCGATCGAGGGCACCGACGCCCTGATCGAGCGGGCCGGCGCGCTCTGCCCCGCCGGCGGCTGGACGCTGGTAAAGGTCGCCAAGCCCAACCAGGACATGCGCTTCGATGTCCCCACCATCGGCCCGAACACGATCGAGAACCTGCACAAAACCCGCGCCGCCGCCCTGGTCGTCGAGGCCGGCAAGACGATCGTCCTCGAGCGCGAGAAGCTACTGGCGTTGGCGGCCAGGTATCGCATTGGCGTGATCGGGCGCCGAGATCAACACACCGCGGGCGCCAAGCCTGCGCCTTCGCGCCCGTAAGTCGTGCAAAGACGCGTCCGCCCGAGGCGGCGTCGTGGTTGAGGTTGCGAACATCCCCCGACGCCCGTTAAAAGGTCGGCACGGCTGACCGAGATCGACGACGCCCCCCCGTGCACTTCAGCTTCACCCTCTGTGGACTGTTCGCCGTCCTGCGGGTGGCATGCGTCGTGTTCGGGATCCTCTACGACACGATGTTGTGGAGTATCTGTGTCGGATACGGTCGGTTCGTCATCGGGATTGACAATAAGGTCGTGGACGGTGAGCAAGGAGTGTGGCCCGTCGGTCCCCGGTGAATCGTTCTCGACCATCCGTTCAGCGAATCGGTCGGTAAGCCGCCCATCGGCGGCACGTTTGGGTTTTGTATTCCGCTCATTGACTGCGGCCCATCAGTCTCGACGGTTTGATTACCCTGCTGGCTTCCCCTTTTTCTCCTCGCCGTGCCGACGCCCTGGCTCTGGCACGCCCGCCCGCGCCCTGGTCGGGACGCCGGAACCGGAGCGGGCGCCCGCAGGTGACGCAGACGCCGGCCCAGCAA
>JAUWXH010000194.1 GCA_030616465.1 Planctomycetota bacterium
CTCTGTGGGCTCAACGGCAAGCCTCCCAGGCGGTCAGTCGGTCGCAACTTGACAGTCCAGCGCAGCGGGCCGACAATACGCTTCCACCGGAGCGGCTGATGGGCACGAGAATCATAAACTTCGGCAACATCGACGGTTACGACTCGGCATTGGGCGAGGCGGCCCGTGCCCTCCGGGAAGGCGCGCTGGTGGTCTTTCCGACCGAGACCGTCTATGGCCTGGGCGCCAACGCCGCGGACCCGCAGGCGGTTGCCCGGCTCCGCGAGGCCAAGGGCCGGGCCGACCAGCAGCCGTTCACCGTCCATCTAGCCCGGCGTCAAGAGGCCCGGCGCTATGTGAATTCGCCGTCGCCGGTGGTACGCCGCCTGATCCGTAAGGCGTGGCCGGGGCCGCTGACGCTGGTTTGTGAGGTCTCCGAGCCCGAGCGGACCGAGGTGGCCGGGGACTGTCCGGCCGAGCAGCTCGGCGAGATTTTCCGCGATGGGACGGTCGGGTTGCGTTGCCCCGATCATGCGGCCGCAAGGGCATTACTCAGCAAGGCCGGCGTGCCCGTCGTGGCCAGCAGTGCCAACCGCAGCGGCAGTCGTCCGCCGTTTGAGGTCGGCGAGGCGCTACGTGACCTGGAAGATAGCGTGGCGTATGCGATCGACGCGGGCCCGACGCGGCTGAGCCGGGCATCGACGGTCGTCGAAGTCCGGGGGGACGAATGGAGCATACGCCGCGCGGGCGCGCTGGACGAACGGACGATACGCCGCCTGGCCCGTAGCGAGGTTCTGTTTGTCTGCACGGGTAACTCTTGCCGGTCGCCGATGGCGGAGTACCTCTTTCGGCAGATGCTGGCCGATCGGAAAGGCTGCGCTGTAAGCGATTTGGCGAGCCAGGGCTACGCGGTCTTATCGTGCGGCACGCTCGGGCTCGAGGGCGGGGCGGCCTCGGCCGGCTCCAGCGAAGAGATGTCACGCCGCGGCCTTGACCTCGGCGCGCACCGTTCGCAGCCGCTGAGCGTCGAGCTGATTCAGCAGGCCGAACGCGTTTACGTGATGACGCCGGAGCATCGCAGCGCGGTGCTGGATCTGGTCCCGGCGGCCGCTTCGAAAGTCGAGCAGTTGGACCCGGACAACCCGGTGCCCGACCCGATTGGTGGAGGCCCCCAGGAGTATCGCCGGTGCGCCGAGCAGATCGAGCGCACCGTGGCGGCGCGGGTGGAGGAATTCCTCAATGAAGATCTCAATTGGTAGTGACCATCGCGGGTACGAGGCTAAGGAGCGGATCAAGGCGCTGCTGCAACAACTGGGCGGCGACGTGACCGATCACGGCACCAGCTCACGCCAGGCGTGCGACTACCCGGATGTGGCCTTGGCCGTCGGGCGCGACGTGGCCAGCGGGGAGGCCGAGCGCGGCATCCTGTTCTGCGGGACCGGCTTGGGGATGTCCATTACCGCTAACAAGGTCAGCGGGGTGCGGGCCGCGCTGTGCCACGATGAACTCACCGCGCAGCTCTCGCGGCGGCATAACAACGCGAATATCCTGTGTCTGCCGGCCGATCTGGTCGGGGACGCGCTCATGCAGAGCATGGTTCGCACGTGGCTGGAGACCGAGTTCGAGGGCGGACGTCACGCACGCCGCGTGGGCAAGATCACGGAATACGAGCGCACACACACGGCCCCGTGCTGCCCGGAGGCAGAGCGGACCTAGGGAATGCCGACATTCCACTGCCGCCGTCTCGTAGTTGACGCTAACCGAAATCGGGCTCGATGGCCTGGCGGGCGAAGAAGTCGGCGTCCCATTCGTGCCAGTACGCGACCTCCGGTTCGTCCAGTTGCCAGCAGAGCCACACGCGACGCCCGCGGTACACGGCGGGAAAGTCCACGCAGCCGGTGACCCAGTCCTTCAGTTCGCAGCCGACGCCGGCAAGCTCCTCGTGAAGCCGATTCAGCCTTTCGACCCCCGCGCCGATCCGCTCGCGCAGCTCTTCGACGCGTTCGGGTGAGCTGCGCTTGAGGGCCAGCTCTTCCCGCTCGCTGCGCAGCTTCATCAGCTCGGCATAACGCTCGACGACGTCCCGGACCACCTTCCGCACCAACACCAGCGCGGCGTTAGCCGATTCCAGCGTGAAGAGGCGCTGCCTACCGGGTCCGGCCTGGCGGAGCTGGGCGGTCGCAGTGTTGTAATTCATGCCTTTCCTTCGTCGCAGTCCCCGGGTGGACTTCCGCGAAACCGTGAGTCAACGGGTCAGGGCAATACCCGCGCCGCCCGCGAATATCACCATGGCGATCGCCATGAGAACGCAGAAGACCAGCAGGGCTCCCCCCGAGACAACAAGGCCGATCCAGCCGCGCCAGTTCCCCCGCACCATCTTCGACAGGCTGGCGATGGCGAAGCCAACGCCGACCACGGCAAAGAATAGCATGCCGCACTGACCGGCGCTGAGCCAGGCGGCGCCGGGGGCATTCTGGAACTGCTCGGCAAGCTGGCGAATGTCCGGTTGCGTTGTGGTTCCCGGCGCGCCGATGACCGGAGCGGTCATAAGCCCGTACGCGAAGACCGCCCCAAAAAGGACGACGACCAACGCGGCGCAGATCAGGGAGTAGCTCCCGTATGTTTCCGCGGCACGCCGGCGGGCGAACGGCGTGGGACCGATGTGCAGGCTGCCGGGTGGCGGCAGGGCCTCAGGCCGAACCTCGCCGCCAGTCGGCACCTCGCGCGGTTCTGCACTCACTTCGCCTTCGGAGGACGACAGTGTCGGGCGGGCCATCGCTGCCGGGCGCACCTCACCCGGCGACTCCGTTGGCACGTTCACCACCCGCCGACAATAGGGGCAGGCGGCCGACTGGCCGGCGTACTCGTCATCCACCTCGATCGGCTGACTGCAACTCGGGCACGGAAACTGGATCGCCATCGCTCAATCTCATACCAGGCCGGGCGGGTGACACGGTTCCACCCACGGCACCCGCTCCGCGAACCGCCGACGCCGGGATCATAAACGGAATAGCGGCGGGTTGTCATCGGCACGAGCAGATCGGCCGGCCTGTGCGCGTGAGCCTCAGGAAAGTGGGTCACGTCCAGATGACATTCCGACCGCGTCCGCCGATGGCGGACGCGCGGAGGAATCTGGCTCACTCACGCGACCGAGGCCAGATTCCTCGGCGCGGAGTTCACCCTGAGCCACGTCGAAGGGCTTCTCGGAATGACACGCCACGCATGCAAGTGACGCTCACCCCAAGCTCGCGCGGTTGTGCCGGCGGGTGGGCGGTTCAACCACCGCAATACAGCCCGCGTTCGAGAATGTACTGCCGGACCGGCTCGGGCACGAGGTGGCGGATGCTGCGGCCGGCGCGTACGCGGGCGCGGATGTCGGTCGCACCGACGTCGATCAGCGGTGTTTGCAGAACGTACTGCTGTAGCTTGCGGATTTGTGCTGGTGACAGCAGGTCCGTCAGCCGGGCAAGGTCGGGTTGTTCGAACCCCGGGCGGGCCGCCGTGACGAGCGTACACGCCTCCAGCAGTTCGCCGACGCAGTACCAGGTGGCCAGCTCCACCAGACTGTCCATTCCGATCAGCCAGTAGAGCGGCGTGTCGGCGGGGAGGGTTTGGCGGAAGTGCCGCACCGTGTGCAGCGTGTAGTTCGGTCCCGGCTGATGAACTTCCCAGTCGCTGACCTCGAAGCGGGGGTCATCGGCCACCGCCAGCCGGCACATCTCGAGCCGCTCCGCCGCCGGACTCAGGGTTCGGCCCTGCTTGTGCGGCGGGCGGGCGCCTGGTATCAGGACGACGCGGGCGGCACCGATCTGCTCGGCGGCGTCGGAACTGACGATCAGGTGTCCGAGATGCACCGGGTCGAATGAGCCGCCGAACAGCAGGAAACCAGCCAAGATCAACTCCGCCGTCGGAATAAGGACTACGCCACGTCGCGCTTACGCAAGGCCGTCTTGATTTGTTCGACTGCTTCGCGGATCTCGCTGAGGCCCGGGTGGATTTGCAGGGCCAGCCGGTAAAGCTCGAGCGCCCGGCGAACGTCTCCACGCTCGACATAGGTGTGCCCCAATCCCAACGCAGCCGCGAAGTGGTGCGGATTGAGACCCAACACTTGTTGGTAGGCCTCGGCTGCCGCCTCGGGTTGCTCCAGGAAGCACAGCGCGATGGCCCGCTGGTGATGCGCCTCGGCGAAGGTCGGCTCGGCGGCCAGCAGCGCGTCCAGCACTGCAACCGCCGCCTTGTAGTCCTGCGCACGGATGTGCTCGACCGCCTGGGCCAGACGGTGCCGCGCCGCCGCGGAACCGGCCTGCATCCAGATGTGCCACAGGGCGTCCTCGGCCGCCTTGGCAACAGCCTGGTCGGCGTGGCCCAGCAGGCCGGCCAAGTGCCGGCAGCAAGACATCGACCCGGTCAGCCCCAAACATCGAGCGGCACCGCTGCTCACCGCAGGCGGTGACGAGGCCAGCAAGGCCGTCAGACTCTCGGGCGGCCACTGTTGCCCCAGGAGCGTGATGAGCGCCGGCAAGTCGCCGCTCTCAAGCAAGGGACCGACGGACTCGGTGAATTGGTTGGCGACGGCGTCGTTCTCCACGAAAAGGTGCTCCCAACACGGTTGCCCATCGGCAGCCACGCGTGGATACCCCTTCGGCACGCTCCCCGATGCCGACCTATCAGGCCCCTGGTACCCGGCCGACCCAACTGCCGGAGTACACGAGCCCCGATATGATCAATGCTATACGAGACACCCCCTGCAGGTCAATTCTTTCTGCGTGGCGCGGGGAACCCCCACCGTGGAACACCCCCGTTTCGACGGCGCCAATAGAGCGATTACCGGCCCGCGCCTTTCACCTGCGCGAGACGGTAATCCGGAGGAACGGCGGCCCGACCTCGTGTCACGCTGCTAAACGGCCAGACCACCCTCTTCCAGCACGACTTTGAGCTTGCCCAGCGCCTTGTTCTGAATCTGGCGCACACGCTCCTTGGTCACCCCGATCATCTCGCCAACCTGCTCGAGCGTCTTGACCTTGGACGGTTCGTGGGCGTCGCACTCCCCGTCGAGGGCGAAGCGCGCCCGGATCACGCATTGCTCCACGTCGCTGAGCTGCGCAAGGTTGTCGCCCAGGATGCTCTTCAGCTCGTCCACGCAGTCGCCTTCGACGTTG
>JAUWXH010000171.1 GCA_030616465.1 Planctomycetota bacterium
ATCGGTCGCTATGACGGTTCGATTGTCGTCGCGTGTAGCTGCCATCCATCCACGCCACGCGCGTCTGCCGTTTGAGACGGGATCGCGTCGCCGAGCTCATACTACCGCAGAGCCCGGGGCGTCAGAAGTGGCGGCGCGGTACACTGGCGCACGTGAGTGCGCAACTGGATGGGAGGTGTTCCGATGCCCGCGCCTGGGATGATGCTCGGCCTGGTGGTTCTGACGGTCGTTGTTCTGATGCCCGCTCGTGCGTGTGGGGGAGACCGGATCACGGGCCGGGCGTTCGCCACCCGTTCCGAGGTGATCGCCCGGCACGGCATGGCCGCCACCAGCCAGCCGCTAGCGACGCAGATCGCGCTCGACATTCTCAAGCGGGGCGGGAACGCGGTTGATGCTGCCATCGCTGCCAATGCCGCGCTCGGCTTAATGGAGCCGACCGGCAACGGTGTCGGCGGCGACCTGTTCGCGATCGTCTGGGACGCCAAGACGCAACGGCTCTACGGCCTTAACGCCAGCGGACGCTCTCCATTCGACCTCACGCGCGAGTGGCTGATCGAACAAGGTCACGAGCAGATGCCGAATTTCGGACCGTTGCCGATTACGGTCCCGGGGTGTGTAGACGGCTGGTTCGAGCTGCACGAACGTTTCGGCCAGCTCCCCATGAAAGACGTGCTAGCGCCAGCGATCCGGTACGCCCGGGAGGGCTTTCCCGTCTCCGAGCTGATCGCGTACTACTGGTCGTTCGGCCGGCGGCTGAAGGACTATCCCGGCTTCGCCGACACGTTCCTGCCCGACGGCAGCGCGCCGGCTAAAGGCGAAATCTTCAAGAACCCCGCGCTGGCTGGCACGCTCGAAAAGATCGCCGTCGGTGGCCGGGACGTGTTCTACAAGGGTAAGCTGGCCGACGTGATGGACGCGTTTTGCCGGCGCGTCGGCTGCTTCATCCGGAAGCGTGATTTCGCGGAACACGCCTCGACCTGGGTCGAGCCGGTCTCAACTAACTACCGCGACTACGACGTGTGGGAGCTGCCGCCGAATGGGCAGGGCATCGCCGCGCTGCAAATGCTCAACATCCTCGAGGCGTACGACCTCCGCTCGATGGGCCACAACAGCGCTGCTTACCTGCACCACCTGACCGAGGCCAAGAAGATCGCGTACGAAGACCGCGCCCGCTACTACGCCGACCCCGACTTCGTCAGCGTTCCGATCGACAAGCTCATATCGAAAGAATATGCCGCCGAACGGCGAAAGCTGCTTGACCCGCAACGCGCTGCACGTCGCCTGTCGGCCGGGGACCTGAACGTCACACGTGCCGGCGCCAAGCTCCGCGAGGGCGACACGATCTACCTGACCGTGGCAGACAAGGACCGCAATATGGTCTCGCTGATACAGAGCAATTATCGCGGCTTCGGCTCCGGGCTGTGCCCGGACGGGCTGGGCTTCTGCTTCCAGGATCGTGGAGCACTGTTTGCGCTGGAAGAGGGTCACCCCAACGTCTACGAGCCGCACAAGCGTCCCTTTCACACGATCATCCCCGCGTTCGTGACTAAAGACGGCAAACCGTTCCTGAGCTTCGGTGTGATGGGCGGCGACATGCAGCCACAGGGCCACGTGCAGGTCCTGTGCAACATCATCGACTTCGGCATGAACCTGCAAGAAGCCGGCGACGCCGCCCGTTTCCATCACACCGGATCCTCCGAACCCACTGGTGAGATCATGACCGATGGCGGCCGGCTTGCGCTGGAGTCCGCCGTCGACGCGGAAGTCCGCCGGGCGTTGGCGCGCATGGGCCACCGTATCCACTTCGCGACCGGCGGCTTCGGCGGCTACCAGGCGATCGGCTACGACGCCGAGAACGACGTCTACATCGGCGCCTCCGAATCCCGCAAGGACGGCCAGGCGGCAGGGTACTGAACCCACATCCACGTGCGCGGAATGCGCTGGGCTCAGCGGGAGCTTCGTCCTGCCGCCCTAGGCTATTCCGCGGACGTTTCTTCGTCAGCAGGGATGCTTGATTCGTGTGCTTCCAATGGCTCTCCGCACAACGTGCAGTATCGTGGTTCGAGCCTCTGGAAGGCACAGCGCGGCGCTTGCCTGCAATCCTCGCAGGAACACAGCCAGACAACGCGGCTGCGCAAGTCGAGGCACCCTGTCGTGCTCACCACAATGGCAGTGCCCACGACGGCCGAGAGCACGCCTCGGATTCTCAGCTTGGTCCACATGTCCACCGCCTCCAACGGCTGTTCGTTGCGGTGCCCTGACCCCCTGATCATAACACACCATGGTGAGGCGCGGGAAATCGGTCGCCGAGAGGCGGGAATAGCTGGGTGTAGCCAGCCCTACGTTGGATTGAAGAACAGCAGCGTCACGCCGGCGACTGCGATCAGCGCTCCGACGGCCGCCCGGGAGCTGACGCGTTCCTTGTGGATCAGTACCGTGAACGGCAGGATGAATACCGGCGTCAGGGAGCAGAGCGTCTGCGCTACGCCCAGTGCGGCGCGGTCCGCAGCGACCAAGGACATCCACACGCCGAGAAAAGGCCCGGCCACGGCGCCGAACGCGGTGAATGCCAGTCCGGCCCCGACCGATCGGCGGTGTGTGGGTTGAATGCCCGCCGCCCGGCGCTTTTGCTCGCGCAGTCGGTGTAGCGCAAGAATCGGCAGCATTCCCACAGCGGCGAAGACCATTCGCACGAGTGTGGCGGCCTGTGGCGTTAAGTGCTGGGCGTCCGGTAGCCAGCCGTGCCCCATGCCCTGCTTGCTCAGCAGCAGCCCGCCGGCCTGGCACGCAGCCGCCACGAATGCCAGAAAGACGCCGCGCGCGCGGTGGGAGCCGTAGACCACGGTTTCGGCCCGTGGACGCTCCAGCACGACCCAACCGACGCCGCCAATCGTCAGCGCGATGCCCAGCCACGCCACCCCCTGCAGTGTCTCGCCGAGAGCCAGCCAACCGAAGAATGCGGCGAACAGCGGCGCGGTGGTCATGATCAGCATCGCCAGCCGCGGCCCGATGTGGACGAACGCGGTGAACAGCGCTTGATCACCGATGGCGAGCCCCACGACACCCGACAGCGCCAGGAAAACTACCTGGCGCGGCAGGACATCCGGCACCCACGCACCGGCCAGCAGCCGGTGCGTCAGGCCGAGCAGGACGATCGCCAACGCGATGCGGGCGGCGTTCACGGCGGTCGGGCCGATGCGTCTTCCCGCCGCGGTAAACAGGAGCGAGGTGGCCGTCCACAGTGCCGAGGTTGCGACGCCTGCCGCCGGGCCGACGTATATATCCGGCGCTCCTAGCATGGCCCGGTATGTTAGGCGCGTCGGCGACAGGTTCCGAGGGCCCCAAGCGCGATTCCCGCACACCACGCAATACTGTCGGCACTGCTTGCGCACCGCGTCGCACGGCGGGCGGTGCTAGCGAAGCACTCTTCTCAGAGCCCGCCTTGCTGTCCGCGCGTCTTCGGAGTTCGCGAAGCGCAGATAGGTCACCGAGCGCCCGCCGATGACTGCGGCTGACAGGCCGCGCAGATTGAGCCCTTCGTCCGCCAAGGCGCGCGTGATCTGCTCACCCAGCCCGGGTTGGTCGGGACCTTCCACACGGAGCGTGTGCATGCTGGAGGCCTTCGCCAGGCGCACCTCCTCCGCGGCGCGGATCTGGGCGGCTCCCTTCAACGGCACCATGAATACGGCCGCTTTTCCGCGTTTGGCCGGGCGGGCGATTACGAACTCGAGGTTCGCCCCGGCTTTCGAAAGCACCTCGAGCTTTCTCATGAGTGCCCGCGGCCTGTCCGGAAGCTCACCCACCCAGATATCGACCTTGCCGATTTCGAACGCCATCGTGCGTTTCCTCCGCGACGTGAACAGTAGCACCCGCCAGCCGCCGCTGGCGGAGCGTACCGCTCGCCCAAGCGATCGGCAAGCTCTTCTCACTTTTCCCGACTGATCGGCTCACCCTCCCTGTCCGCCGGCCGCATGCTGATGTTCTTCAGCCCCGTCTGTCGTGATGGCTTCGCTCTGAGAGCTGGCCTATACTCCCTGGATATCCGCGATTACAATGGCTTGCATCCAAGAAGGTTTGTACCAGGGCTGTTGCACACGCCGGCAGGATAGCATAGCCTGTTGCCGACACCGTAACCAACAGGGAGATCAAACATGGCCAAGATCCGCAAGTTCAAGTGTTCGAAGTGCAGCAGAAGATTCTCAATGCCGGCTCATCTTGGGCGGCACATGAATACTATCCACGCCTCCACGAGGAGAAAGCTCGTCGGCAAGAAGGCAACCAAGCGCGCCCGAAAACGCGTGGTCCGCCCGGCGGTGCGAGCTAGGGCGGCCCGCGGACCCGCCACTAGGGCGACCGGCGCGGTCCGGGAAATCCGCGCTTATCGCCAAACACTGGTTGCACGACGCGCCGAGCTCGACTCGCGTGTCAACGCGATCGACGGAGCGCTTGCCGCACTGGAAGCCGTCTCGCGACCGGCGGCAGGACGGGCCGCACGAGCTCCTCGCCGCGCCGGCCTGCGGAAAGGATCGCTCAAGCACTTCATCGAAAGGGTACTGTCGACCGGCAAAGGCCCGCGGGCGGTCAAGGACACTACCGCCGCGGTGATGCGAGCCGGATTCAAGACGAAGAACAAGACACTGGCCAAGAGCGTTGGCATCGCCTTGAGCCAGATGCCGAATGTTGTCAGGGTTTCGCGAGGGCTGTTCCGCTTGCGCTAGCGCGGCGGAGTGCGTCCTCCGGGGGCTGCCAGCGGAATCCTGCGGTCGGTTGCCAGCGGGCCTTGCCTTCCGAATGTGACAGCCCATTCGATCGGCTAGTCGTGTGACGGCTAGTCGTACGCCCGGCTCACGCCAGTGAGGCGATACTACTCTCGACGGCCTACTTTGCACTTGCAAGCCGGGTACCGCCGGGCCGAGCCTCGCCAGCCGCCGACTCCGCGGCCGACCGTCAGTGGCAAGCTTGATACAGCGGCGGCCGTGAAGTCCGCGCGCCCAAAAAAGGTCGAGCCGACCAAACCGAGTTCCCCAACGGGTTGTCTAGGATTATCGGGTCATTCGAATTGTCCCGGCTGGGCGAACCGTGCCGCGGAATCGGTCGATAGCAGATCTATGACTCGAGTTCCGATCGAAGCGATAACTCCGCCAACGGCGCCCGTTCCGCCCGATCCCGCGGGCACGCAACCGCAGACGCCAGCCTGCCCCTTTTCCCCTGAGATCCTGCATGAATTGGAGTTGGCCCGACAGCGTGGCAGGAAGATCCGCCGTGCGGTCGGCGTGGCTCTGTTCACCGGCTGGACAGTCAGCATTTTCGCCGCGATCACACTGCTGTTCGGAATCTTCAGCATCAGCGGGCTGTTGCTCGGGAGCGCGCTGGCCGTCGTGGGCTACAACGAGTTCTCCGGGGCAAAGATGTTGCGCCGGCTCGATCTTCGGGCGCCGCGCCGGCTTGGGCTCAATCAGATCGGCCTCTGCGGCGTGCTGATCGTCTACAGTCTTTGGAGCATCTATAGCGGACTGACCGGGCCCAGTCCGTACGCAGCGGCCCTCCCTTCTGGAGGCCAAATGGCGGGAATGCTTGGGTCGATTGAGCAGTTGCAGACAATCGTCACCCTGGCGGTCTATGGCTCGGTGATCTTCATCAGCATCATCTTCCAGGGCGGGACGGCCTGGTACTACTTCACCCGCAGCCGGTAC
>JAUWXH010000126.1 GCA_030616465.1 Planctomycetota bacterium
CGTGAGGAGCCACAATGTGCTCGGCTCGGGGATGTGGGCGATCCAGGCCTCGATCTGCCCGAACGGGTTGTAGCCGCCGCCTACAATAGTCAGACCGTCAGCGGAGATCGCGTTCGCCGTGGACAGGCGCCAGCCCGAGAGGTCCAACCCGTACTCGTCGCTCAGGACGTCGTTGAGGTTGCGCATGCCGTCCGGGGCGTCCCAGATGAACGCCACCGGGTGGTCGTAGTTCCAGCTATAACCCACGATGAGCGAGCCGTCCGCGGAAACGTCATAAGCAAAGCTCTCGTAAGGGCCGCCGGGCAGGTCGCCCAGGCCGACCATGCCCTCCTCGGCCGTCCAGCGAAAGGCTTCCGAGGTGTTGTACTCGGAGCGACCCCGGCCCACGATCACCGATCCGTCCCACGATACCGCGTACGCGCTGCTGACGCACGGCCCGTCCGACAGGTCACCCAGGCCAAGCATGCCTTGTTCAGCCGTCCAACGGAAAGCCTCGTGGCCGCAGTCCGAGTGGCCATAGCCCACAACCACCCGTCCGTCGCCCGACACGTCCAGCGCACCGCTATAAAGCAGCTGCCCCGGGAGATCACCCAGGCCGACCATGCCCTCTTCGGCCGTCCAACGAAAAGCCTCGTAAGGCTCGGAACGGTGCGATTTGCTCAATCCGACCGCCACCGAGCCATCGGCCGAGACGGCCGATCCAATGCTATAGAACTCCCCGCCGGGCAGGTCACCCAGGCCGACCATGTCTCGCTCGCCCGTCCAGCGGAACGCCTGCGGTCCGGGGGTGCTGCCGCTGGAACCGACAATGACTGTGCCGTCGGCCGAGACACCGCTGGCCCCGCTGCCGGAGCCTCCCGGCAGAAAGCCGAGCCCCTCCATGCCGGCTTCAAGCGTCCAGCGGAAGGCTTCGTGTCTCAACACCGCGTAGTCAGCTCTGCCCACAACAACCGAGCCATCGGCCGAGACCGCCCTTGCGGAGCTGTACGTGCCTCCGGGGAGGTGCCCCAGGCCCATGAAGAACGGCTCGTCACCAACGCTGCGCGGGGCGGCGCCAAGCGCCAGACCGATCACCCAAGCCAACGCAGCTCGCGTTACGCAAGATCTGTTCATGACTGGTCCCTCCATTGGTTATATTCCCGATGGGACGCTGTTTTCAAGTCCCGCACGCGCAAGATAGAGGAGTCCCCGCGTGCCCCCGAGAGTCCGCACGGCACGGTAAGCTGCCGACCGCTGGTTGCGCGCTGGGCGGCGCGCAGCGCCGTCCCGCCTGCTATCTGCTACCCGTGCCTTGCGGCTTGCGGCTTGCGGCTTGCGGCTTGCGGCTTGCGGCTTGCGGCTTGGTCTGTTCGCCCGTTCATCCCGCCACCCCGATGCGCCGTGTATGCTACCCGACACCCCGTCAAGGCGCCAAGCGATGCACCCCCCGTCCGCCGTGCACAGATGGCTGTCGCGGGGCGCCCTACCGCCCGTCCGTGAGCAGCTCCGGTGCCAGGTAGAGCATCACCATGGTGCGGGCGTTGAACAGGGAATGGGCCAGCACGCAGGCCGTCAGGGAGCGGTAGCGTACCCGGACGTAGCCCAATACCACGCCCATTGTCACCAGCGGCAGCACGGTCTGTGGCTGGCCGATGTGCATCAACCCGAACAGGAGGGCCGAGAGCCCTACAGCAACCCAGGTCCGTCGCGTGGCGGTCCAGATGGCACCGAGCAGCACCCCGCGGAAGAACAGCTCCTCGGCCGCCGGAGCCACCGCCAGCACGACGATGAAAAGCTGCACCGGCCCGCGCCAGTCCCATTCGCTGTCGTGCAGGGCTTGCATGGCGGGGTGGATCGGCGGTACCGCGTCCGGCTCGAGCCACTTCCACGCCACCTGGTCCATCTGCAATTGCACGGTACATAGCGGTATCACCACTAGCGCGGCGACGAGGCCGACCCACAACGTGCCCGTGATGCCGACCCGGTCGCTGCCCTCGCCGGCGAACGGGCGCCGGGCCGCCAGGATCACGACCATCAGCGCGCAGGCCAGCAGCCTGGCCGTGGCGTCGGCGCTTTGCAGCGCGTGCCAGTCAAGGGAACCGGGTTTGTTCAGCATCGCGTGGGCATCGAAAGTGGTCTTGAGGCCGGCGATCAGGATTCGAGCGACGATGACGTACAACAGAACCGCGGCGCCAGCATGCAGGAGGTGGGGCCCGGCGTGCGTCCAGCCGTGCTCAGCCAACGGATCACGCCAGCGGCCGCGGCGGAAAAGCTGCACGAGCAGCACCACAACGGTCAACGCCCCGACGCCGTGCACGCCGATGTTAATCGCCTCGACCGTGTGCGGGTTCATAGTTGACGGGTTCGCTGCTGGTCCCGGTCTGATCGCGCCACCGGCCGGGTGAACGCGGGGCGCGCGGTCGCGACGCTCTAGGGGTTCGGTGTATCGGCGGAGGCATCGGTCTCATTCACGGGCTGCTCGGGCGCGGCGTCTGCCTGGGGCGTCGCCTCCAGCTCGGGCTCCGGAACGGAGATCGCTGCCGCTGGCGGTGCTTCGGGTGCCGGCGGTGCCTCGGACGCCGACGGTTCGACGGTGTGCTCCTCGGCCGGCGGTTCCATAGTCGCTTCGGCCACGGCTTCACTCGTCTCGGCGGCTTGGTGGCCGGCTTCGGTAACCGCCGGGCCTTCTGCCGCCGCGACTACATCCGATTCAGCGACGTACGCGGCTTCCTCAGGGGCGGCTTCCGTCAGGTCGGTCGGAGTTGCGGCCTCGGCTTCATCGGTCGGAGTTGCCGCCTCGGCCAGATCGGTGGACGTCGTCGCCTCGGCTTCGCCCTCCTGCACGCCGGCCGCCTCCAGCTCCGCCTTGGCCTTCTGGGCGGCCTCGCGCTCCTCTTCCAACCGGATGACCTCTTCCCCGGCCGCCTCGACGATCCGCTCGGTGAGCTCGGGGGTGATCTCGAGCGCGGTCATGAGCTCCTCGGGACCGATCTCATCGACGTCCGCCACCGAAACGCAGCCGATCGCGATGAGCTTGTCGATCAGCACGTCGTCCACGCCCTCGACCTGGCGCATGACTTCGGCCATGTTCTCGAGGTTCTTGGTGTGCTCGGTGGGCGTGAGGATATCGATGTCCCAGCGGCTCAGCCGCGCCGCCAGCCGCACGTTCTGCCCGCGCTTGCCGATCGCCAACGAAAGCTGATCTTCCAACACGATCACGGTGGCCTTGCCGAGTTCCAGGCACAGGGCGATCTCCTGCACCTCGGCCGGCTTGAGCGCGTTCTGAATCAGGATCTGGCTGGACTCGTTAAAGCGGACGATGTCGATTTTCTCGCCGCCCAGCTCTTCCACGATGTTCTTGATGCGGCTGCCGCGCACACCGACACACGCCCCGACGGCGTCCACCTTCGAATCGATGCTGGCGACGGCGACCTTGGTGCGGTAGCCGGCCTCGCGCGCCAGCGTTTTGAGCTCGATGATCTGCTCGGCAACCTCCGGTACCTCCAGCTCAAACAGCCGCAGGATGAACTCGGGGCTCGAGCGCGACAGGATGATCTTCACCTGGTTCGGTTGCTCGCGCACCTCGAGGACCAGCACGCGCAGGCGGTCGCCGACGGCGTGGGTCTCGCCGGGGATCTGCTCGCTGCGCGGCAGGAACCCCTCGGCGCGCCCCAGGTTGACCAGCAGGTTGCCGCCCTCGGACCGGGCGACCGTCCCGGTCACGATGGTGCCACGGCGCCCGGTGTAATCCTCGTAGATGCTGGCCCGCTCACGCTCGCGCGTCCGCTGGATGATGACCTGCTTGGCGGTTTGGGCTGCGATCCGCCCGAGGACGTGCATGTCCACCGCCTTGCCGCCGATGGTGGCGCTGATGTCCCCGCTGGCCAGGTCGAGCTTGACTTCCGCGTCTTCGACGTCGTCGTAGGCCTTGCGCACGGCGGTGGCCATGGCGCCTTCCAGGTCGGCAATGAAACCATCGCGGTCGATGTTCTTGTCACGGCAAATGCTGTCGATAATCCGAAGCAAGTCCTGGTTCATCGCGAGTTCCGCCTTTCTGCTCCGGCGTCACGATTCGCGGCCAGCTCCGTTTGTCCGTCCGGGACCTTGGCCGCGGCCAAAAAAATGGGCCGCAGCCGCGACCCATCAGTGTCCGCACGCGGACCTGATTCCGGTCTTGTCTGCCGCAGGGCCTGCCCGCTCGGCGGTTCAGCCCTGCGACGCGCCGGCCGGCAGGTTCACATTCCGACCTGCCCCGCCCGGCTCGAAGAAGTGTACCCGATTCATGTCCACTTGCATATCCACAATTTCACCCTCCCGGACCCGTTGGCGGATGTCGATGCGGCAGACGATCCGCTGGTGCCGGGGGGTCGAGGCCAGCACGTCCATGCGGTCGCCCAGCGGCTCGACCACGCCGATCTGCACGCGGAGGGTCGTTCCGGGGGCGGCCTGGGTCGGGCAGAGGCCCTCCGGCCGGATACCCATCGTGATCGGCCGGTCGGCCAGGCCCGCCAACCGCTCCTGGTGATCCGGACACAGCGTCAGCCGCTGCTCGCCGTCGTCAAATGCCAGCCGCGCGCCCGCGCGCCGCAGCCGCCCGCTGAGGAAGTTCATCGGCGGGGTGCCGACGAAGCCGGCCACGAAGTGATTGACCGGTCGCTCGTAGACCTCGAAGGGCGTGGCGCACTGCTGGACCCGCCCGTCCTTCATGACCACGACGCGGTCGCCCAGTGTCATCGCCTCTTCCTGGTCGTGCGTGACGTAGATGGTCGTGGTCTGCACCCGGCGGTGCAGGGCCTTCAGCTCGCCGCGCATCTCGATGCGCAGCCTGGCGTCCAGGTTGGAGAGCGGCTCGTCGAACAGGAACGCCTTGGGCTCGCGGACGATGGCCCGTCCGACCGCCACCCGCTGGCGCTGCCCGCCGGACAGCTCCCTCGGCCGCCGCCGAAGCAACTCCTCGATCCCCAGCATCTCGGCGGCCCCGTTCACGCGGTCGCGGATGGCCCGCCGTTCCTGCCGCGCCTGGCGGTATTTGCCGGGCGCGACCACGGCCGCCAGGGGATTGTCCCAGCCGGCGTGCGTGCGGCGCATCATCAACCCGAACGCCATGTTCTTGTAGACGGTCATATGCGGGTACAGCGCGTAGTTCTGGAAGACCATGGCGATGTCGCGGTCTTTGGGCGCGACGTCGTTCACCAGGCGGTCGCCGATGTAGATCTGGCCGGCGGTGATATCTTCCAACCCGGCGATCATCCGCAGCGTGGTACTCTTACCGCACCCGGACGGGCCGACCAGCACGATGAACTCCTGGTCGGCGATGATCAGATCGATGTCATCGACCGCCTTCACCCCGCCGGGGAAGACCTTTGTGACGCTCTCAAGCGCGACTTGTGCCATCGGTTCCTCGCGGCATGCCTGCCCAAGAAACGAATCCGTGCCTTGCCGGTAGGGTGAGTATAGGAACAACTCTGCGGCACCGTCAATTGACGGGCGTCGGCACAGATCGCGGTCGCCGACGTCGGTGTGTTGCCGGTGTCAGCGACGAGGCGGTATCCTGCCGTCGGCCGACAGGTTGGCTGCTGACGCCGCTGGACCGGACACTACCGCTGAGGAGACGCGTGAGACGGAACGGCTCCAATGCCGCGTAAGAGACAGACGCCGCATGATCCGAGCAAGCGCCACGGCGGCGCGAGCAGGACCCGGGCGAGCATGGATCGGGACCCGCCGGCGGCGAATCCTTTTGTGCAGGCGCCAACCGGGGCCCTTTCCACGCGCGCTTTCTGGCTCACGCTGGCGGGCTTGTGTCTGGCCGGCTTGCTGCTGCGAGCGGTCATCTTCAGCGAGTACGTCCAGAAAAACCCTATCGCCGAGCGGCCCTGGATCGATGGACAGATCTACTGGCTAATGGCAGAGAGAATGGCCTCCGGCGAGTGGATCGGCGATACGCCGTTTCTCTCAGCACCGCTCTACCCGTACTTCCTCGGCGTGGTGCGAGCGCTCGGCGGTGGGCTGATAAGCGTGTACGTCACGCAGACGTTCATGCACCTGATCACGGCGGTTCTGATCGCTTGCGGGACGCGAATCCGCTTCGGGCCGGTGGCGGGGCTTATCGCGGCAGGGTTGTTCCTGGCTCTGACGGAGCCGGCCATGTGGAGTTCGCGCATCGTGGCCGGCACGCTGCAACTGTTGCTGGTCGCACTGCTCTGGTGGCGCTGGGCCGCACTCGCGGAGCATGAGTCGCAGCGCTGGCGTGAGGTGGTTGTCGTTGGGCTGCTGATCGGCGTGTTCGCGCTCAGCTACCCGGCCGGGGTCTTGCTCGCTCCCGTGTACGCGGCCTGGCTCTGGTGGACCGGCGGGCGGCGGGCCGCAGCAACCGGCCGAGCCCTAGCCGGGCTCGCCTGCGCCGTAGTCACCATCGCTCCCGCCACGCTGCATAACGCTTGGGTCGGCGGAGAGTTCATACCGATCACCGCTCACGCCGGCATCACCATGCTTCACGGCAACGC
>JAUWXH010000173.1 GCA_030616465.1 Planctomycetota bacterium
GTGCTGGCCAAGCAGAGTAAGCAGCCGGCCGCCATCGTGCTATCCAAGCCGGCAGATCCGAACATCGTCGAAGGGGCGATCGTCACCGGCGTCGCACTGGTCTGCGAGCCGGAGGAGGACCTGATCAAAGCGGTGCCGAACGGAGCGCTGGTGACGGTGGACGGCTCGACCGGCGAAGTCAGTTGGAGCGACTGAGCTGGAGTGGGGGGCCGAGAAGGGATTGTCGGCCCAGCGGCTTCCTCCGACTTGTTGTCCCGGAGGGACAAATGAGCGTAGCCCAGGACGCGAGTCCTGGGGATAAGCGCCGCCCCCAATCCCTCATCAGCCCCGGAGGGGCGGCAGATCTTTTTCCGCCGCCCCTCCGGGGCTCAAGTGGTAAGGGTGTACGCGATTATCCCAGGGCTGCCGCCCTGGGCTACGTTCAACCGCCCCGCTGGGGCTGGTGGTCGCTACTTGATCGACAGCAGCTCGACCTCGAACACCAGGTACGAATTCGGCGGGATCTTCGGTGGGCTGCCGCGTTTGCCGTAGCCGAGCTCGGGCGGAATGATCAGCTTGCGCTTGCCGCCGACCTTCATCATGGCCACACCTTCGAGCCAGCCGCGGATAACGCCACCGCGCAGGTTGAACTCGAAGGGCTTGTTTCGATCGACCGAGCTGTCGAACTTGGTGCCGTCCACCAGCCAACCCGTGTAGTGCACCTCCACGGTATCGGTCGGCAGCGGCGAGCGGCCGTCGCCTTCCTTCAGAACGATGTACATCAGGCCGGACCCGGTTTTCTCGACTTTCCCGCCGGTGCCCTGCTCGATGGTCTTGATGAATTCCTGCAACTCCTTCTCCTGGGCGGCCTGGGCCTTTTCGGCGGCCGCTTTGGATGCTTTCTCGCCGACGGCGAGTTCGGCCTCCCAGGCTTTGGTCAGCTCGGCGCCCTTCGCGCGGTCGTATTCGCTGATCAGCTTGACCGATTTGATCACAACCGGCTCGATCGGCGTGCAAGGCTGGGGTGCCGGGTACTTCGGGTGCTTGTGGAGCTTCGTGTCGCGGATCTTGTCCACGACGTCCAGGCCCTCGACCACCTTGCCGAAGACGCAGTAGGCGGCATTGCCACCCCGTGGTGACGGCTGATCAAGCCTGACGTTGTCCACAACGTTAATGAAGAACTGCGCCGTAGCGGAATCCGGCTGATTTGTGCGGGCCATCGAAATCGTCCCGCGTACGTTTTTGAGTCCGTTCTGCCATTCATTCTTGATCGGCGGATGCAGCCCCTTCTTCTTCTGGTCCATTTCGACCGTGAAGCCGCCGCCCTGAATCATGAACGTCGCGATCACGCGGTGGAAGACGGTGTCCTGGTAGAACTCGTCCTCGGCGTAGCGGATGAAGTTCTGCACGGTGATGGGGGCTTTCTCGGCGTCCAGCTCGAGAATGATGTCGCCGAGCGTCGTCTCCATCTTCACCCGGGGATGCAGCCCGTCGTCGGCCTTCACGACGGCCTGCGTCTCGGGAACCTTCTCTTGGGCCTCCTTCTTCTCTTCCTGCGCGATCAGGCTCTGACCGATCGCGAGCACAGCCAGCAACGAAACCAAACGAGTCATCTCAATCCCTTTCCAAACAAAAACGCCCCGCCGACATCACGTCCCGCGCGGGTGCCGACGGTGGAGATCGTTCCAGCCCGCGCAAGATACAGGATCGACGGACCAGGAGCAATGAGGCGGGTCTCGCGGCCTACATCTCGGGTAGGTGATCGTCTTGGTTGGCTGTCATTCCGATGACCGAAGGGAGGAGGAATCTGGCCGCGTCACCGAACCGACGTCACCGCTCGGCAAGCTCCCTCGTCGCTTCACTCCTCGCTGGAGCGAGATTCCCATCTCGCTCCCACCCGCCGCAGGATTCCCATCCTGGTCCGACACGCGATGCGCGAAAGGATTCCGGCATCCGGATGTGCGAGAAAGGATTCTCGCACTAGCGACGTCACACATCGGTAGAGTCGCCCACGGCCTCACGCACCCCGCCCGTTCTCCGCCAGCCAGTAGTAGAGTAGGCGGCTCAAGACTGTAGCGCGATAGCGGCCCGTCGAGCGGATGTCGTCGATCGGGGAAACGTCCTTTCGTAGAATGTGGCGGACCTCTTCGGGGCTCTGGAACGATCGCCCGGCGGTAAGCGCCTTTTCGAGATCGCGACACCGGCAGACAACCGGCGCGACGCTGTTGGCGACCACCCGCCAACCCTGTGAATCGCGAACGACCGCCACGGCCACCTTCGCGATCGCCTGGGCGCGGCGGGTGCCGACCTTGTGGAACCATTCCAGCTCACGCTCCCGCTGGGGAATGCGGATCGCCGCGATCAACTGGCCCGGCCGGCGCACGCTCTGCTTGTAGCCGGTGTAGTAGCGATCCAACGGCACCTCGGTCATGCCGTCGCGAGATTGCAGGACGACGCTGGCGTCGTAGGCCATCAGCACGAGCACGCCGTCGGCGGCCGGCGAGCCGTTGGCAACGTTGCCGGCCCACGTGCCACGCGTCTGGATCTGGATCGCGCCGACCTGCCGAGCGGTCTGCACCAGCAACGGAAACGCCCGCGACACCTCGCGCGATTCGATCACCTGCCAGTACGTGGTCAGCGCGCCGAGCTCCAGACGGTCGTCGGTCAGCCGAAGCGGCTGCAATTCGCGCAGGCGCGACAGGTCCAGGACATGCAGGTCGTCTTTGGGCTGCTGATGCCAGCAGACCAGCAGGTCGGTCCCACCGGCCACAGGCGTCAGCGCATGCTCCGCGGCTGCCAGCATCTCCAGTGCTTCCGCGAGAGTGGACGGCGACAAGACCTGCAACTCAGTCTCCTTCAGCGCGGCCCAGGACGCGGTTGATCCCGGCCATGACGCCGTCGTAGCCGGTACACCGGCACAAGTTCCCGCTCATCAGCTCGCGCAGCGAGGTCTCGTCAAGCACGTCGGCGTGATCGCGCAGCCACTGGGTCGTCATCACGATGCCGGGCGTACACGCTCCGCACTGTGTCGCCCCGGTCGCGTTCAGCTTCTCCAACATTGCCGGTTCAGCCGACTCCACCGTCTCCACGTGCCGTCCCGCCACCTGAAACGCCGGCACCAGACACGAATTCACCGGCAATCCGTCCAGCAGGACCGTGCACGCTCCGCACTCACCCTCGCCACAGCCCTCTTTCGTGCCGGTGCAGCCGCAGTCATAACGCAGCACGTCCAGCAGCCGGGCATCGAGCGGCACGCTACGCGTGACCGGCCGGCCGTTGAGCGTGAACGTCAGCTCGAGCCTATCCATCAGCCTCGCCCTCCAGATGCTCCATGAGCCGCTCTGGCGTCAACGGGATCTTGTTGATCGCGGTTTTCAGGGCGTGGCAAACGGCGTTGATCACGGTCGGCGCGGTGCCGTCCATCGGCAATTCGCCCATGCCCTTGGCACCGTGTGGGCCGTAGCGGGACGGCTGTTCCTCGAAGAATACGCGGATCGGGGGCAGATCGGCACTGGCCGGGATGATGTAATTGGTCATTTGGTTATTGATCATTGCGCCGTCTTCGGTGACGACGTTCTCCAGCAAGGCCCAGCCGATGCCCTGGGCGATGCCGCCCTGAATCTGCCCGCGCGCCAGCGTCGGATTGACCACCTTGCCGACCTCCTGCAACGCGACGTAATCGCTGACGCGGACCTCGTAGGTGCGCAGATCGACCTCCACCTCCGCCACGTGCGCGGCCCACGAGTAGCAGGGGTACGCGTCGCCGCGGTAGCTCTGCTCATCCCATTGGATCGCGGGCGGCGGCGCATATTTGACCCGGCCCAGCAGGCGCTGCCGCGGGTTGGCCGCGTACCGGGCCCGAATCGCATCTTGAACTGACCCGCCGTCCGTACCCGCCACCCGTCGCGCTTGGGCGGCCAGGTCGTCGCACGCCTGCTCGACCAGCCGCCCCACCACCATCGCGGTCCGGCTGGCCACCGTCGGACCGCTGTTTGGCACGCGGGTCGTATCCGGCACGGCGACCCGCACGCGGTCGATGCCGACGCCTAGCCGATCCGCGGCGATCTGCGCGAGAATCGTCTCGGTGCCCTGCCCCAGGTCGGTCTGCGCCGTAAGGACTTCGACTCGTCCGTCCGGCAGGCCCGCCACGCAGACCTCGGACGCCAGGCGCGTTTCGCCGCTGCCGGTGAAGCCGGCACCGTGGAAGGACATCGACAAGCCGACGCCCTTCCGCAGATAGGGATGTCGCCGGTTGTCAGCTTTGAACTGCTCTTGCCGCGCGGTGTACGCCGACAGATCCAACGCCCGATCCAGCAAGCCGACCAGATCGGTCCCGTCGCGGAAGACCTGTCCGGTCGCCATCGTCTGGCCGTCGCGCAGCAGATTGCGGCGGCGCAGCTCGGCCGGGTCGATCCCCAACTGATCCGCGATGACATTCATGTGCCGCTCGATGGCGAACTGCGTCTGTGGCGCGCCGAAGCCGCGAAATGCCCCGGCCGGCGGCGAATTCGTCAGCCGAGCCTCCCCGTGAACGCGAATGTTCTCGCAGAAGTAGGGACCTGTCGCGTGCAGGCAGGCCCGGCTCAACACGACCGGCGAAAGCGTGACGTACGCACCGGCGTCGAGCAGCACGTCAATCTCCATCGCCGACAGACGACCGTCCTCGGCAACGGCGGTACGGTGCCGCACCCGGCTCGCATGCCGCTTCGTCGTCGCGGCCATGTCCTCCTGCCGATCGAAGATGATCTTGACGGGCGCCCCCGCTTTCTCCGCCAACAGGGCGGCATGGATCGCGAGCTGCGAGGGGAAATCCTCCTTCCCGCCGAACGCCCCGCCGGTGGGCGCTTGGATGACCTGAAACGCCTCGCGCGGCCGGCCGAAGAAGTGAGTCAGCGCGTCGAGGACGAAGTACGGGCATTGCAGGCTGCCGCGAACCACCAACCGGCCGTCCTGCTGGTACGCCACCATGCCCTGCGTCTCGAGATAGACGTGCTCCTGCGACCCCGTCGCGTAGACCCCCGCGGTCACGCGCGACGCCCGCGCGAATGCGCCCTCAGGATCGCCCTTGGCAATGTCGATCCGCTTGAACACGTTGTCGGCGCCGTATTGGATCAACACCGGTGTGAGCGATTGGCAAGGATCGGTCACCGCCGGCAACGGCTCGACCTCGACGCGCACCGCGCGCAACGCCTGCCGCAACGCGCGCACCGACCGATGGGCGATCAGTAGCACCGGCTCGTAACGGTGGCGAACTTCCCGGGCAGCCAACGCGGGCTGGTCGTTTTCGATCAGCGCAACTTCGTTCGGCCCGGGAATGTCACGGTGATCCACGACGACGAACTCATCCCACCGGATCGCCGGGTCGAAGTGGATCGCGGTGATCCGGCCGCGCGCGACGGGGCTGCGGATCGTCCCGCCGTGCAGCACGCCCTCGATCTTCAGGTCGTCCACGTACAGCGTGCGGCCGTGGAGCTTGTCGAAGCCGTCGACCCGCGGGATGTCCTCTCCGACACTCATTGCACAGCCCGACAGCAAGGCCACGAGGCTGAATTAACCGCTCAGTATACATTCTCGATCGCCGGCCGTGCTGGTCCGAAAACGCCAGCGCTTTCTGCCGGGTGTGCGTCACTTCAAGGGGTAGCGCTGAGCCGTGACCGGCTTCAGCCGGTCGGTCG
>JAUWXH010000448.1 GCA_030616465.1 Planctomycetota bacterium
GTGGTGGGGCGATGGTGACCACAAGGCCAGGATCGACGACAACCCGTTCCCCACCTACTTCGGCACCGGCACGGCCGACTACTTCGGCAGCATCATCGGTCTACTGGAACGAACCAACACGGTTGGCCGGATGCAGGTCAGCCGGCGCTTACACGGGGTGACGCGGACGGCGCCGTTCGGAAAGAGCTCTGCCCATCGCTGGCACATCGCCGACTGCATCAACTTCCACAAGCTGATCCACTTTGCGCTCGGCAATTGCCAGCCGCCCGATCGCAGGGATACGTATTATGCGACCGTGGCGTACTGGTACGGCGAACCGGACGCCGAGGACTTCTTCGCGCCGCTCACGCCGGAAGATCTCACCCCGCCCGGGCTGCGCATTCCCTACGCGATTGAAATCGAGGGGAACGTGCGTGGCACAGGCTGGGGCACCGAGATGAAACAGAAATACGCCGGCGGCGAAGAGCTCTCCGGCAAGGCGGCGGCGGTCATCTCTGCGAGCGAACCTGTGCTAATCAACATCCCCTTCACCGAGCAGCGCAAGGTGCGCCTGGGGCTGCGGGTTCACCCGCGCCGCCCGTTTGAGAGGATCGAGGTCCGCGACGCGAACGGGAGCACCGTCGGCACCGTCGAGTATGCGCGTGCCGTCGACGGCATCTACCTGATCGGCGAGCTCGAGCTCAAGCCGGGCAATAACCTGCTCAGCGTGGCTTGCACGGGATCGCCGGTGTTGGACTGCTGGATCGTCGAACCAGTGAGCGAGTAGGCCAGATGTAGGGCAGGTCGAGACGTAGGGCAGGTCGAGTCTTCGAGACCTGCCACCTCCGAATTCACGCACTCGCAAACCGCAGCGCCTACGGCCGCCGGAGATTTCCATCAATCGGCTTCGCACACCAGTCCGTCGTAGGCCAGCTCCATCCCCGGCGGGAGCTCGGCGTTGGTCGCCGCGTGCCCGAGTTCGTGCGCGATGTGCGTGAAATAGGTGCGCTTGGCGCCGATCCGCCGCGCCTCGGCCACCGCCTGCTCGAGGTTGAAATGCGTCGGGTGCGGGCGGTGGCGAAGGCCGTCCAGGATCAGCGCGTCGAGACCGCTCAGCAACTCGCGTGACTTGTCCGGGATAGAGTTGCAGTCCACGCAATAGGCGATCTTGCCGACCCGAAACCCGTACACGCCCAGCGGCCCATGCCTCAACGGGATCGGTACCACCGTCCGCCCGAACAGCTCCAGCGGACCGTCGAGCAACGCCGTCTCCAGCTCCGGCTTCGCACTCGGGTAGCCGGGGTCCTGGTCAAAGGCGTAGCTGAACATCTGCCGCAGCCGGGCCAGCGTGCCGGCGTCCCCGTACACCGTCAGCGACCCGCCTTGCAGCCAGTTGAAACGCCGCACGTCATCCAACCCCGCCACGTGGTCAGCGTGAAAGTGTGTATAAAGGATGGCGTCAACGCGGCGGATGTCGTGGGCCAGGCATTGCAGCCGCAGTTCGGGCCCGGTGTCGATCAGGATGTTATGTCCGTCGTAGCTGAAGAGCGCGCTCGTGCGGGTCCGCCGGTCGCGCGGGTCGTCGGAGGCGCAGACGGCGCACTCACAACCGATCATCGGTACGCCGTGCGAGGTCCCCGAACCCAGGATGGTCAGGCGGATGGCCATTGTCGCTGCGGTCTCGCGCCGGTTTAACGGGCATTATAGATGGCCCCCGGATACCGGCACGTGGCACCGACCCCGGCGGGGCCCTGTGCAGCGCACCCGTTGGAGAACAAGGCGGGGAGCACGCCCAGGCTGCGCCGCAGCCGGCTGCGGCCAGGAGCGCTCGGCCGCGTCGGCCTACCACGCCTCTTCTTCGAGCTTCTTGCGGATCGGATCGTATTTATCGAAGAGCTGCACGCGCTCTTTTACCTGGCCGTCGGCCGGGTCGAGATACACCAGCACCAGCGTGGTCTTCTCGCTGTAGTTGAAGCCCTTGCCGGCCGCGATGCGATGCTTGATCGGCTGGTCGAAGCGTAGATCGAGCACGAGCGCATCGGTGGTGAAGTCGATATCCTCGCGGATCTGCTTGCCGTCTTCGTCCCACTCGTCCAGCTTGACCGTTTTGTCGCGGCCGATCACGTCCCCCACTTCGATGTCGAACCGCTGGTCGAGCCATTCGCCTTCGCGCCACGCCCACACCTCGATGCTGGCCGACTTCTTGTCCAGCCGCGGATTGTGCACGAAGAAGTAGGTGCTGGGCGTCACCGTGATCGGATCGCTGAGCAGCGACCATTCGCCCGCGAGCACCGAGCGCTTGGCGTCTTCAGGGTTCCGCAGCGGCTTCATGCGGCCGACGTACCGGTTCCACAGTCGAACGCGCATGCGATAGCGATACGTCTTTCCCGACTCGACGGTATCGTCGTGGAACCAGACGGCCGGCTGATTGGTGTCGGGATTGCGGTACAGCTCGGTCGTCCCATCGCCAAGCCGCGCAAGAGCGCCCCGGCCGCCTGGGGCCATCCTCCCGCCGCCGGCCATTCGCCTGCCGCCGCCCATCATTGCGACCCCGCCCCCGAAGCGGGGGCTGCCCATTCCCCCGCCCACCGCTGCGCGAGCGGCCGAGCGTTCCCTCTCCATCCGCTTCTGGACCTGCTCCAGGAGCTTCTCGGCATTGCGTTGATCCGACTTTCGCGCGTGCTCGTTGTTCAGGACTTTGTTAGCCGACTGCTGCGCAGCGCTGTAGTCTTTCTTCTTCAAGGCGTTGCGGGCC
>JAUWXH010000310.1 GCA_030616465.1 Planctomycetota bacterium
GGTCCGGGAAAGCCGGCGACGCTGCGCAGTGTGTTCGGCTTCACCCCCTACGTGCTCACCTTCATCGTTCCCGCCATCGCCATGCGGACCATCAGTGAGGAGTACCGCAGCGGCACGATCGAGACGTTGATGACCGCCCCGGTCTCCGACGTGCAGATGGTGATCGGCAAGTACCTGGCGGCACTGGTCTTCTACGCGATCATGCTGGCGAGCACGCTCATTTACCTGATTCTCATGATGATTTTCGGATCGCCGGACATGGGCGCATCACTTTCATCATACCTGGGACTGCTGCTGGTGGGCGTGGCGTTCACCGCGTTCGGCGTGTTCGCCAGCAGTCTGACGCGTAACCAGATCGTGGCCTGGATCGTCGGGGCAGTGCCGCTGATCCTGTTCGTGTGGTTCGCCGGCTTCATTGTTGACCGCACGGAAGGCTGGGTGCGTGACGCGTTCCAGCGGGTCAACGTCGTGCGCCATCTGGATCAGTTCAACCGTGGTCTGGTCACGCTGGAAGGCCTGGTGTTTTTCGTCGGGGCCGCAGCCCTGTTCCTGTTCTTGACCGTAAAGGTCGTGGAGTCGCACCGATGGCGGTAAGCAGACCTATGACTGCAACGCGGCGTCGCCTGCTCTACGGGGCCAACGTGGCCGTTGCCGTAGTCCTCGTGGTGGCGGTGGTGGGCATCGCCGTGTGGCTGGCCGGACAATATGGCGGCCGAGCCGACCTGACCAGCGGCGCGGTCAACAGCCTCAGTTCGCGGACGGTCGGGCTGCTGGGGGGCCTCGATCAGGACATCACCATCACCGGGCTCTACACGGTCCTGAGCGAGTACCAGCAGTACGCCCAGAAACGCCAGGACCGCGTGCGGGACCTGCTCGACTTATACGAATCGTTCGGCCGTGGGCGGGTCGCCACCCAGATGATCGATCCAATGAAAGAGCAGGATAAGGTTGCCGCGCTGCTCCAACGGCTGCGCGAGAAGCCGGCGTACAAAGATGAGGCCGCGCCGCACGAGGAAGCGCTCAACAAGTTCCCCGACCTGAACACGGTCGTCAGGCAGCTTGCCGAGGGCGATCTGGCGCAGTTCAAGAGCTTTGCGGACGCCGACGCCCGCATGAAACGCGTGCGCGAGTTCATAATTGTGGCCAACAACTTGGCCTTGCTCGGCCGGGAGGCGCAGGGGGTCGCCGCGGACGTTGAGGAGCTGCTGGCCGGCGACGTGCCGCGCTACGGCCGGGCGGTGAGCGCGGTCCGCGAGTATCTGGGGCAGGTGCAGACCTATTTGCAGGATGCGCAAACGTGGATGAGCGGCGACGGCGCCGCGCTCCCGGACCTGATGCCCGACGTGCGGGTGTTTTTGCAGGCGGCCAAGGATCGCTATCAACCTATTCTGGATGATGTGGCCGCGTTGCTGAGAGAGACAGAGGGCCTAGAGCGGGTCAAGCTCGAAGAGGTGTACGACACGCTGAGCCAGTGGGGAATCCAGCCGCCGATCCTGGTCGAGACCCAGACCGAGGCGCGCGTGCTCTCGCTGAACGACGTGTGGCCTTACCGGGCTGGCGGCGGACCGGCGCCGCCCGACGGCGACCCACGCGACTTCGCCGGCGAACAGGCCGTCTCCTCGGCCATCTTGCAGCTTACCCAAACGGAAAAGACGGCGATCGTTTTCACGCGCTTCGGGGGCCAGTCGCCCATCCGCCCGGACTTCTCGCAGATGAACCGCATGATGATGAGCATGCCGCGGGCGCCGTATCAGGTACTCAATGCGCAGCTCGAGAAAGCCAACTTCGTTACCGAAGACTGGGACGTCGCCACACAGAGCACGCCGCCGAAGGTCGAGGACGCCGCGCGCACGATCTACGTCGTCTTCCCGCCGCAGCCGCCACCGCAACCTGACCCGATGCGCCCTTCACCGCAGGCCGGCATCACAGACGCGCAGAAACAGGCGATTCTGGATGCGGTGAGCGAGTCCGGGATGGCCATCTTCTTGGCCGGCTGGTCGCGGGCGACGACCCGCTTCGCCATGACCGGCCCGCCATACGAGTTTGCCGACTACCTGCGCTCCACCTGGGGTGTTGAGCTGCGCGATCGGCACTTGGCGTTGCACTTCTCCGAAACGCCGCAACGCCGGGGGCTGAAGGGCCTGGCGAACCGCGTCATCCTCGACACGAGGGTCATGCAGTTCACGGATCACGACATTGCTCGGCCTCTGCGGGCTCTGCCAGGCGCGTTTCTCGCTGCCGCGCCGCTCGAGATCCTGACCGGCGATGGAAAGCCGGCCGGGGTGGCGGTTGAGGTGATCGCCCAGGTCAAGGAGACCGAGGACGTGTGGGCTGTCGCGGACATCCTGCGGCTCCAAGAGGATTTGCAGAAGCGGTTCGGCACCACTCGCCACGAGGACGACATCGCGTCACCGTTCCCCGTTGCCGTCGCCGCGACGGACGCACTTGGCGAGCTTCGCAAGGTCTGGGAAGCGTTGCCAGACTCGGAGGACAAGCCAGACAAACCCGAGATGATGTCGGTTGCCGAGCAAATGGCACTGCTCAGGAAGGAAGGGATCCCGTTTCGACAGATCGTGGTGTTCGGCAGCGAGCGGTTTGCGGCGGACGACGTTGCTCAGTCGCAGAGTGTCATGCTTACCAGCAAGGGGCCTCAAGCGTACCTGAACTATCCGGCCAACACGGACCTGTTCATCAACGCGTTGCACTGGCTGACCGGCGAGGCGGACCGGATCGCCGTCGGGCCGCGCCGCAGCGACGTGCCCCGGCTGGACAAGCTGACCGAGGGCGGGACGGCCCAGTTTTGTCGCGTGCTGCTGGTGGGGATCTGGCCCGGGTTGGCCTTGCTGGCCGGGGCGGGTGTCTGGCTGCTGCGTCGGAGGTAGGCTCGGATGAATCTCAAGACCACGCTCGTCTTGCTCGTACTCGTGGTGATCGGTGCGGTCGTGCTGTTCCTCGTGCCGGCCAGAGAGGCCTCCACCGAAAGCGAGGACCAGCCCCCGTCGCCGGTCCGCGAGACGAAATACGTCTTCGATCCCCAGCCCCGGACCAACGACGTCGTCCGCCTCGAGGTGGAGCGGCCCGACCAGCCCCGCCTGGTCTTCGAGCGCTCGCCCAAGGCCGACCAACCGGAGCAGATGGAGCCGTGGGAGATGCGCGAACCACTCAGCACGCCCACGGAGACTTACGTGGTGGATGGCCTGGTGCGCACGTTTGCTTCCTTGCAGTCGCGGTCAAGCTTCGAGCCCGGGGCGGAGGGGGCGGTGAGCGTGGCGGATGCCGGCCTGGAACCACCGGTCGCCACGGTCACGTTTGCCCACAAGGATGGCACGGAATACAAGCTGGAGGTGGGCAAGAAGGCGCCGATGAGCAAGGACACCTACGTGCGCATCGCGGGTCGCGAGATGATCCACATCGCCGGGCGTGATCTAGGCTACGAGCTGAAGAAGGAGGTCAAGGACTTCCGGGCCAAGAACCTGGTGAAGCTGACCGCCGCCGACGCCGTGCGGGTCGAGCTCGAGCACGGCGGCCAGACGTACGACTTGTCTCGGGGTGAGGACGGCGAGTGGGTCATCAACACGCCGGTCAAGGCCTATGCCGACGGTAAGAAGGTCCGCGAGCTGGTCGATAAGCTGAACCGCGTCCGTGTGGACGAGTTCATCGAGGATGAGCCGGAAGCGCTCACGCCGTACGGGCTGGATGAGCCGTTCCTAACGATGAAAGTGACGACCGAGACGAAGCGCCGGTTACCCGTTGAGGGTGAGGAGGAGCCGGCCACGCAGCCGGCCGAGCCGCAATATGAAACCGTGACGAACACTCGCGGATTGGCGGTCGGCAGCTTCGCCGACATGAAGTCCGAGTACCGCTACGTGAAGCTGTTTGACCGGCCTTGGGTGGTGCGCGTGTTCGACTCGATCCTCGAGGACCTCATCCCGGACCTGCCCGGCTGGC
>JAUWXH010000528.1 GCA_030616465.1 Planctomycetota bacterium
CGCCCCGGCCAAGAAGTGCGTGGCGGTGAAGAAGGTTGACTTCGCCGTTTCTCGCAGTTCCTCGCGGCCGACGAGCACAGAGATCGGCTGGCCGTTGGAGATCGCCTTGCCAAAGCAGACGAGGTCCGGCTCCAGCCCCAGGTTCAGGTGCGACGCGCCCGTGTGGTGCAGGCGGAAGCCGCAGCGCACGTCGTCGATGGCGAGCAGGGCGCGCTCGTCCGCGACGCGCTCCTGGATAGCCGCCAGGAACTCCCGCGACGCCATCTCGATGTCGTGCATGGCGTCGTGCCTGATCGGGCAGATCATCACACCGGCGACGTCCCCCTTGTTGCGGTCGAAGCAGGCATGCACGCTCTCGACGTCGTTCCAGGCGAACTCGTCGCCCTCGCTGCGGTGAGCGGGCGGGACGCCGGCGCCGCCGGGCACGCACCACGGGTCGAAGCCGTGATATGCACCGGCAGCGGTGAGCACTTTCGTGCGGCCGGTGACCACGCGCACGAGCCGCGTCGCGAGCGTCGTCACGTCTGAGCCGTTCTTGCCAAACATCGCCCAGCCGGCGAACGGGAAGCGCGCCACGAGGGTCTCCGCCAGCTCGAGCGTGCGGTCCGAGGCAAAGGTGAACGTGTTCCCACGCTCCTCCTGCTCGATCACCGCCTGCTGCACGGCGGGATGGTTGTAGCCAAGCAGGATGGGACCAAACGCGCACATGAAGTCCAGGTACTCGTTGCCGTCGATGTCGGTGATGCGGCAGCCGTTCGCGCTGCGAATGAACGCTGGAAAGTCGCCGAAGCTGCCGAACCGGGGCGATCGTGTGCCGTGGACGCCCCCGGGAACGACGCGCTCCGCCCGCTCGAACATCTCGTAGGATTTCGATAGGTCATAGGTCATAGCTTGTTCTCCCCGCTCTGCCCGTGGGCCTCGTGTGGGCCGGGGCTCTGCAACCGCTTCCGACCCGACGCCTCATCTGCCCGCCCCAGTGGGCCGCCTCGCCTCACTCGCCGCGACCACTCGCGAGCTGCGCCAGCGTCGCCGGGTCCAGGTTCCCTCCCGACAGGACAGCCACCGCAGGCCCGCCCGCTACTCGACCCGACAGCAGCGCCGCCACGGTCATCGCGCCCGTCGGTTCCACGACCAGCTTGCTCCGGGTCAGGATGAGGTACACCGCCCTCAGTATCTCGTCGTCCTCGACAGACACGACGTCGTCGACAAGCTCGGAGATCACCGACCACGCCTTCTCCCCAACGCTCACCCTGGCACCGTCGGCAACGGTCGGCGCGGGCGGCAGGCCAATGCGTCGTCCGGCCTCGCGGGAGGCCTTGGCAGCGGCGCAGGCGGCCGGCTCTACCCCGATGATGCGGACGTTCGGGCGTAGGGCGCGCAGCGCGATGGCGCTGCCTGAGATGAGGCCCCCGCCACCGATAGGGAAGAGCACCGTCTCGATGTCCTCCGGCGCGTCCTCAGCGATCTCCAAGCCCAGGGTTCCCTGCCCGGTGATCACCGACCAGTCGTCGAAAGGATGGATGAGATACCGGCCCTCCCTGACGTACTCGTCGGCGCGCTCGGCCCGATTCGACGCCGTGACGCCGGCCTGTACCACGGTGGCGCCGTAGCCAATCGTGGCCGCGACCTTCAAGCGGTTGGAGTCCTCCGGCATCACCACCACCGCATCGACTCCGAAGTGCCCGGCGGCGAGGGCCACGGCTTGCGCATGGTTCCCGCTGGAATGGGCGACGACACCGGCTCTGCGGGCCTCCTCGCCGAGCGCCCGGAGCGCCGTGGCGGCGCCGCGAATCTTGAAAGACCCGGCCTTCTGGAGACACTCCGCCTTCAGGAACACGCGCCGGCCCGCCGCCTCATCCAGCAGCCGCGAGGTGACGATCGGGGTGCGGTGGATGAGGGGCCGGAGGCCCTCGGCCGCCGCTTGAATCCGGCGCAGGTCAGGTCGGTTCACGGCCCTCAGTGTACCACCCCGGCAGCCGATCCGA
>JAUWXH010000553.1 GCA_030616465.1 Planctomycetota bacterium
GTCGGGGTGGAGCCGGTCGCCTGCGCCGCCGCCAAGGCCTCCCGCGAGGCCGGCAGACGCATCGGCCTGCCGCCCGCGCCGACCGTTGCCGACGGTGCCAGGGTGAGCGTCGGGGAGAAGGCGTGGTCGGTGATCTCCGAGCTTGTCGACGACGTCGTGTCTGTGGACGACGACGAGATACTGAGGGCGGTGTACCTCATCCTGACCCGGACCAAGCTGGTGGTGGAACCGACGGGGGCCATGACCGTCGCGGCGCTGCTGTCGGGTCGAGTGCTGGGCGGGGCCGCGGTGGCCGTCCTCTCCGGAGGGAACCTGGACCCGGAGACGCTGGCGCAGTCCGGCGGTGGGGGCCGGGGCGCATGAGGCGAGGGGACCCACCCGGTCGGGACTGATGGGTCGCCAGGTCGAAAGCGGCGGCAAGCCCCTGGTCCGCACGAGGTCCACGGGCAGAGCGGGGAGAGCAAGCCATGACCTATGACCTGTCGAAATCCTACGAGATGTTCGAGCGCGCAGAGCGCGTCATTCCCGCGGGCGTCTATGGCACGCGCTCGCCGCGGTTCGCCGCATTCGGGGACTTTCCGCCGTTCATCCGTAGCGCCCAGGGCTGTCGCATCACCGACCTCGATGGCAACGAGTATATCGATTTCATGTGCGGGTTCGGTCCTATCGTGCTCGGCTACAGCCACCCCGTCGTGCAGCAGGCGCTGGTCGAGCAGGAGGAGCGTGGAAACCTGTTCAGCTTCGCGGCGGACCGCATACTCGAGCTGGCGGAGACCCTTGTGGCGCGCTTCCCGTTCGCCGACTGGGCGATGTTCGGCAAGAACGGCTCCGATGTAACCACCCTGGCAACCCGGATGGCGCGTGCGAACACCGGTCGCATGAAGCTGCTTGTGGCCGCCGGAGCGTACCACGGCTTTGACCCGTGGACGGTGCCCGGGGGCTTCGGCGTACCACCCGCCCACCGCAGCGAGCTCGACCAGTTCCTCTGGAACGACGTCGCGAGCCTGCACGCCTGCTTCGACCGCAACAAGGGTGACATCGCTGCCGCGATGATCTGCCCGATCAAGCACGATGCGATGCACGACATCGAATTGCCGTCGCAGGATTTCCTGTCAGCGATCCAGGAGCGCATCGCTGATGAGCAAGCGCTGCTGATCATCGACGACATACGCTGCGGCTTCCGATTGAATCCTATGGGTGCCTCGCACGTGGATTTCGGCCTGACCCCGGACCTGGTCTGCTTTGGCAAGGCGATCGCCAATGGCCAGCCCATCTCCGTGCTCACGGGCCGCGAGGCACAGCGCGATACGGCGAAGTCAACGTTCTTCACCGCCACCCACTTCTTCGCCGGGGCGCCTATGGCCGCCGCGCTGGCCACGATGGCGGCATACGACGCTGAGGGTGCCTACGAGCAGATTCAGAGCGCCGGGCACATGCTCCGCGAGGGCATGACCAGGGCCGCCCAGAGAGCAGGCGTGGCCATCCGCTACACCGGCCCTGCGGCCATGCCCAACCTGCTCTTCGCGGACGATCCGGGGTTCCAGCGAGGGCGCAGATTCTCGGGGCTGGCGGCGCGCCGTGGAGTGATCTTACACCCCAGCCACAACAGGTTCGTCTACGCCGCCCACACGCCGCCGGACAACGCGCAGGCCGTCGCCGTCGCCGAAGAGTTCTTCGCTATCGTGGCGAAGGAGATAGCGT
>JAUWXH010000498.1 GCA_030616465.1 Planctomycetota bacterium
AACAACTGCCACGAGCCCGACGACGAGAGCTACTATAACCGATCCCCGCACCGGCAACGAGTCCGACTTCAGCCGCGATCGCGATAGACGCCAGCGGGCTGGTGCTCTGCCACGTGCCTCAGACAGGGGTGTGGGCGAACAGTTGCGGCGGCGGCGGCAATCGGAAGTCCGGAGGGGCGCTCAGCAGTTGAGCCCGGCTAGCGCTCGGTCGGCGGCGGCCGAATGCCCATCACGTCCGGCTTGAACACCCGGGTTTCCAGGGCGTAGATGAAGCTGGTCCAGTCGCTCGAGTCGTCGGCGTCGCTCTCGATCGCGTCGAACACCATCTTCAGCTTGGCGTCGAGGTTGTCGAGGTAATGGATCATCACCGCCTCGCCGGTCGCCGGCAGCTTGGGACTGCCGAACTCGTACTTCCCGTGGTGCGCGAGGATGATGTGCTCGAGGGCCGTCTCGATCTCGGGCGGGAAGGGCCGGCCGGTTTCCTGTTCGAGCTGCCGGGCGTGCTCGTGCACCCACAGCACGGCCTGGACCAGATGGCCGATCAGGTTGCCTTCATTAGTGTATTGTATGTTGGTATCGTAGGCCAACTCCTGCACCTTACCCGCATCGTGCAGAAAAATCCCCGCCAGAACCAGATCGCGGCTGACCTCGGGATAGCGCGGCGTCACCAGAAGCGCCAACTCGAGCATGTTGAGCGTATGTTCCAGCAGCCCGCCGAGGTAGGCGTGATGGTTCTGCGTGGCGGCGGGGGCCCGCTTGAAACCGGCCTGGAAATCCCTGTCGTTCACGAATCTGCCGATCAGGGCCTTCAGGTCCGCGTTCTCGAGCGTACGCAGGATCGTCTTGGTGCGCTCCCACATTGCCTCGACGTCTTGCGGGGTAGTCGGGAGGAAATCGGCCGGATCGACAGTCCCCTCCTCGACGGCCCGGATGCCCTCGATGATGAATTGCGGCTTGCCCTTGTAGCTGTCCACGCGCCCATGAAAATAGAGCAGCCCGCCCTCCGGCATCGAGTCGTACAGCTTCTGCGAGGCGTTCCACATGCGCGCGACCATCTGCCCGGTTCGGTCGGCCACGACGACGTGGATATACAGGCTCCCGCTGCTGGTGGTGCGCAGGTCCTTTTGCGCGACGCGGTAGACCTCGTCTTCGACACGATCGCCGGGCTGCAGATCGGCGATTGCCATACGCGGGCGTGGAATGGATTGCGTCATGCGTACCGTCGGATAGGGCTCGTATCGGGCGGCACGGGCGTCCCGCCCGTGAGACTCGGGCAAGGTGCCCGAGCGCCCAATTGCGTCAAAGACTCTACGGTATCATCACGGGGCCAGGCTGGTCCTCGGCCTCTTCCTCCTCTTCACCGGCCTCGTCGGGGCTTTCGTCCGCACCGGGTTCGCCGGACTCCGCAACACCCTCCAGGGCAGGGCCGAACACTTGCTGGGCCCTGGCGAACAACTCCATGGCCTGCGGCATGACTTCCAGGAACGTCTGCTGGCCCATCATCATCAACGCCTGCTGGTCCAGCGTATCGACGCCCTCGACCTTGTCGGTCAGCTTGTCCAGGAAGTCCTGCGCCAGGACGAGCGCTTCGCCGACCAGCGTGGCCTGTTCCTCGCTGAACGTGAAGGGGAGTTGGATTCGCCAGTCGCCGTCAATGTACCTCAGCGGCAGCGTCGGCATTTCGCCGCCGGCAGCGCTTAGCTGCTCTGCCATCTGTGCCATGCTCGCCATGTCCAGGGGCATCTGCGGAGCACCGGTGGGCAGACCCTCACCTTCGGGAGTCTCCGCACCTTCGACTCCCCCCGCGCCCTCGGCGCCGGGCATCCCACCCATGCCCGGAATCCCACCCATCCCCGGCATAGCGGAGCCCATACTCGCCAGGTAGGCGACCGCGGCCGGGTTCTGAGCCAACTCCGTATTGAATTCCTCTGCCAGCGGCATTACCGCTTCGACCAGCTTCGGTAAGTCAATGCTGACCGCCGCGTTCTCCTCGTCCGCCACCTCCACCGTCAGCGCGCCGACGACCACGTCAACCGCCTGGCGGATGTACTTCCAGGCCAGCTCGTCGAAGGCCTCGGCGGCGTCGGGATCGAAGCTCGGCTGACCAGTCATCTGCTCCTGGAGCGTGCGGTTGAAAGCCTGGTACTTGGCCACCGTGTCGTGCATGGCCGAGACGTGATCGGTCAGCGCCGCGACCTGGTCCGGATTGAACGCGTCGAGC
>JAUWXH010000015.1 GCA_030616465.1 Planctomycetota bacterium
CTCGGGGCCCGGCCGCAGGCGCTTGCGGTTCCGCCAGGCGGCCATCATCGACGCCTGCACCACATCGAGGGCGTCGTCGTGATTCCTCAACATCTGCCAGGCGAAAGCGAAGCCCCGCCGACCCATCGTCTCCAGCAATTCCATGGCGTGCGCATCCGCCTCAGGCTCTGGCATGAACTGTTGTGACTCCCAACGACAACCGCCGCCGCGGTCTACCCCGGTTTACGTACCCAACCCACCGTTATTCCCGCCTATCGGCACCGGCTCCGCCGCTGATCTTACCGGACTCCCAATGCCCAGTCCGGCAGGACGTCCGGGTCGATCCCCAACAGCGGTTGGGCCAACAGATAGATCACCGCCGTCACCAGCAACACGCCCACCAGGTTCAGGATAATCCCCGTCCGCACCATGCGCCCCATCTCGACCTGGCCGGAGCCGAACACAATTGCGTTCGGCGGCGTGGCGACCGGAAGCATGAACGCGCAGGAGGCCGAGAGCGTCGCCGGCAGCATCAGCAACAGCGGATTGAATCCGAGGGCTTCCCCCGCCTTCGCCACGATCGGCAACATCACCTCCGTCGTGGCCGTGTTGCTGGTGATCTCCGTCAGGAAGGTCATGAGCGTGGACGTGCCGGCAACCAGCGGAAGCGGCTCGCTGATGCCGAGTCCGACGAAGACCCGCCCGCACCAATCGCTCAATCCGCTCTCACGCAGCCCGGCTGCGATGGCGAACCCGCCGCCGAACAGCAACAGAATGCCCCACGGCAGTCGTTGGGCCGTCTCCCAGTTCATCAGGGGCTGGCGCTTCCCTGCCTCGTCGCGGCCGGCCGGAATGAGGAACAACAACACCGCCATGCCTACCGCGACCGTGGCATCGTTGATGAAGCCGGCTTGGAAGCGGTGCGGCGTGCCGTCGGCCGGCGACAACCACCGTTCGATGACTGCGGCCCAGCCGTAGTTCGTCTCGCCGATCGGTATGCTGCGCAGCATCCACAGCAGCGCGGTGGCGGCGAACACGACCAGCATGGCGATCTCGGGCCCGCGCATGCGCCCGAGCCGTTTGACCTGCTCACGCACCACCGCACGGCCGGCGTGGAAGCGCCCCGTGCCAACCCGGCAGGTGACACGCACCAGCACCAGCCAAGCCACCGGCAGAAACACGCACACCAGCGGCAGGAACATCAACAGCCATTGGCCGAAGCTGATCTCCGGCGCCGCCGGATAGAGTAGCGCAAGCTGTCCGCGAAACGAGATGTTGGGCGGCGTGCCGATCGGCGTTGCCACCCCGCCGATGCTGGCCGAATAGGCGATGCCGAGCATCAGCGCGGCGGCGAAGTTGCCGCCCTGCTTCGGCCCGGTTTCCTCCTCGAGTTCCGGCATCGCCGCGATCACCGCCAGCCCGATCGGCAACATCATCATGGTCGTGGCGGTGTTGCTGATCCACATGCTCAGTACGGCGGTGGCGATCATGAAGCCGAGCACGATGGTCGTCCGTCCCGTGCCGATGATGCGCACGATGTGCAGGGCGATCCGCCGGTGCAGCCCCCAACGCTCGACGCCCAGGGCGATGATGAATCCGCCCATGAACAGGAACACGTTCGAGTTGGCGTAAGGGAGTGCGGCTTGCCTGATCGGCAGGACGCCGACGATCGGGAAGAGCAGCAGCGGCAGCAGCGAGGTGGCCGGGATCGGGATCGCCACGCTGATCCACCAGCAGGCCACCAGGGCGGTGACCGCGGCGGCACCCATCATGATCCGGGCCCGGCCGGCGACCGCCGCCGCCTCGGCCTGTTGGTAGACCTCCGACCCCGGCGTCGCCTGCGGCTGCTCCCATTCGGTCAGGATCGTCGCCACGTCCGCGGGCAGCTTCTCGGCGAAGCACTCGCGGGCGGCCTCGTGCATACTCACCGGCGGCGGCACCACCAGCAGCCCCACAAACAGCACCAGCCCAAGCCACAACCCGACTGTCCGTGCAACGCCGGAGCTGGTATTGGTTGACCCACCGCCAGACCGCATCGCGTAGTCCCAATCCGCAGTCTGACCATCTTACCCGATTCCCGCCCCGCACACGCGGACCACGCGTCCGCCTTAACCGATCTGCCCACGGGTGTCTGCGTCTCCTGCGGGCGGGCCGTGTAGGCCCACGGCCTCTTGGCTGCGGTTCAGAAATGGGTAGGGGCTGGGATGCACACCATGCTTCCGCTAACATGTCCGCCGTGTGCCCGGCGGGCGTCGGGCGGTCTGGCAGGTGTGATCCGCGAGGGGCGCGGCTGGGTTGCGTGGTACCATGCAGGGATCCCGGGTGTGAGGGCGGGAATCGTTTGGGCGTGGCGCCGCCGGCCTCGCTGTTGCCTTGATTGACGTTAGATGCCTATGATATAATGTCGATGCATTGTCAAGCGGGTGGCCGAGGAGGCAGCTTGGCCCGATAAGGCCAGGGCGAGAGTTTGAACATGCACTCCAGGCGGGTAAGATGATATTGTCTCCGAAACGGAGCTAGCCCATGAAATCTCGGTTGTTCACGACAGCCTTCGATGATCCGGATAGTGAGAAGGCGAAGGCATTCGCCCGGCATTTGGGTGAAGCGCTTGCGATTGCGGATCACGACCTGGCGGCTTGCCTCGACGTCGTGCCGAGAATTGCATTGGCGCGCACGGATAACGAGATCGAGCGCCTGATCGAGGAACTTGCTGACGGGCGGAAGGCTTCGCGTCATCAATTGGCGCATACGCTAAGCGTCATGCACTTTTTGCTGGACGCACTCTTGAGCAAGGACGTGCCGGACTCGGATGCCCAGCTGTGGGCGGATGACTTGGAGGAACGCGGTTGGCTTGAAGCTTCCCTACGGCCGAGATTTGAACGAATGGTCGAGCGCATTAGCTCCGATCTTCTCTTGCGGGTCCAGCCTGCGCTCAAACGGCGCCGCGCAGCGGGTGGTGTGCTTCCTTCTTTCTCGGGCTGCGGCATGACGGTAGAAGTTCGCCCTGTGAGAGAGGGTTTCTATAGACGTGGAACCTCGATCGAGGATTACGAGCCGAAGATCGTTGACACGAGTATCGTGACCTCCATTCATATTGCAGTCGATGAGGGAAGCCCCGAACATTTCTATTTTCAGGCGGACGAAGACGATATCGACTATCTGATCAACATGCTGAAGGCTGCGAAGAAGGAGGCAGCAGCCGTTCGCGCGTATCTGAAGATTGATCCACGCTAGGGAAGCTGAGATGGCCAAGAAGCCAGAGTTACAGACCTTTACGCCAGTTCGAGAGATTCACACCTATTCAGAAGTTGAGACCACCCATAGAGACTTAGCGGATCAGAAGAGAGTCTGGCGGAGAAAAACGGTCAAATATGAGTTTGAGGGATTGGCCCGGCGCGAGTTTGAGCGTATCGAACGGGCAAGCATCGGAAGATTGTTCGCACAAGAGTCGCGGAGTTGTGGTCCGAGATCACCTGACGACAGCTCTGAGTGGACAACTCTTGAGGAATGCTCTGATGGTGCGCTCTGGTGGTTCATCGAAAATGAGGCACGGGTCACGAGGCGCGCCAGGGTCCTCGAGGAATTGCTGCGGCGCAAGGATCCTAGGTTGCCTGCGTTCGTCGCTGACGAGCTTGCGCGTGACGATCTTCGGCCAACTTGGCGGAACGCGCTGATCTTCGCAACCGAGCATCTGCACTTCAACGAGCGATCCGATCGGGCACGCTTGCGTGATCGGTTATTGAGATTCGCTGTGACAATCAACAACGAGTGGCACCCACGGTCTCGGCACGCCCAAGCTGCATCGCTCCGTCGCTATCTTTCTCTGGTGGATGATCAGACCGAGCTGGGAGAGTTGAGGGGTTTCCTCAGCTCCGAATTCCCAGTTCGCGTAAGGCGGCTCGCTTGTCTCGGTATTCAGAACGCCTTTGCAGAAGCGCCTCCCTCAGAGCAGATCGTGAATGTGCTTGAGCCGCTTTGCGAAGAGCTGAGAGAGATGACAAAGTATCTTGTTCGGCGGAATGCCCTCACAACCGCAGAAGAGGACTTTTATCTGGGCCTAGATGCTCTGGAGGCTTTGATCCGCCTGAGTGATCCGGCGAGCGTCGAATTGCTCTTGCGTGCCAAGACCGTTGGTCGGCGCTGGGTCGTAAGGCAACTCCGAAAGTTCCTCGTGCACACCAACGAGCGATGGGCAATTCGTGATCCTGGTGGGAATTCTCTCTGGTCCGTTACCCTAAGAGACGGTTTAGATGTCCTCGACTCGGGCGAGAGGTAGCTGCCAGGTACGAGAGGGGCGACGGACGGCGCGAAGACCATGCCAGCACACGAACTTTCTCGGGAAAAGGCACTTCGTTTGTCGTCCTGGACGGTCGTGGGCAACACCAGGGACGGCATAGTGACCCATGTAGCCATTCTGGCACGCGACACTCCGAACGTCAGATACAATGATAGAGTCCAAGTCCATCACATGGGGCCGCCGCTAGCGACGCTCGTACCCCCGGAAACGGCTAATGAGGACCAGGTAGACGAACCTCCTGGGGAATGGCCACTTGCTGATGAGCTGCCGGAGGTTCGAGCTCAGGTCGTAGCCTGGTTAGGCGACCTCGATGATGACGATCGCGAGGGTATGAAACGATGGCATCGGAAGGTCTCGGAATTGTTTCCTGAAACGATGCGCCCGGGTTTCCCACGCGGCGCGGAGGGGCGTCAGCGGGCAGAGTTTCTTGAGGAGTGCCACTACCTTGCCTATCCTCCGTTTCGCGTTGAGAAGGACCCCAGCTCGGGTAGAGATGTAGCTCACTGGTACAGCTGTGCTGGCTATGTCGTGCAGTGTTACGAAAGTGGTCCGGTAGATCAACTTCTCGCGGACTGGCAGAGAGACGATTTCCCGAGGGTTGACAAGACAACCGTTGAAGCGCTGTTCTTTCACGGCCGCCGTTCACTTGGCGATGAGCTTCGTCGCGCTGTCGGCTTGGCTGACGATGAACCGTGGCCTATCGTGATGCCTGGCTATGTGTTGCATGCCTTCGACCGGCCAGACTCTCGCATTCGGAGTCAGGCTTATCATCCACGCTCCACGGACATCCGTTTTCCAGACGGTGGGGGAACGAGCTGAAATCGAACAATGCACGCCCGGGGGCGCCTAATGCCGCGGTCAACCGGCTCTGAGAGGTCCGGTCAAACGTCTGATCTTGCCGTGGTTGACCAGTCGGATCGGGGGCAAGTCGATTGAGGCCGAACAATTTCCGAATTTGGCTTGACCCCGCCTCAAGTTCGGGTTATATTAGGGTTCGGAGGGAAGGTCGGATTCTGGGTTTGGGCGGCGGAAGGCGGGCTTTCCGGGCCGGCGGGACTGAATGCCGCCGATTACTAGGAACCGCTAAGACGCCAAGAGCGCCAAGGCCGCCAAGTACGTAGGGTCCGGCGTGCGGACCATGAGGTATGTAGAGGCTAACCACAAAGACACTAAGACATAAAGGCATATACAAGAAGGTGTTAGCGCGGAGTAAGAGGCGTGCCGGAGAAGACAGACTGTCTCAGGGGTTCATCTTCGACAAAGGGCACATTGCCCGGAAAAACCCGGTTCCCCTTCGTGGCTTCGTGTCTTGGTGGTGAAGGCTTGGGGCTAAAGAGATGGGCCACCCGGGGGGAGTGGGGCACCCAGAGTGATTCGTGTCCCCCACCTCTAAAGAGGTGGGGCACCCAAGAGGAATGGGCCGCGCGGGAGGAATGGGGCACCCATTCTGTAGAGTGGGTTCCCAAGAACCCCAGACTGGCTCGGTTGGCAGAGCAGATTCGGCGGCTCCAGGCCGACCGACGGCCGCCGGCGCGACGATGTCCCAGCGGGCTGGGTGAGCTCGACGCGGCCCTCGGCGGCGGGTTTGCGCTGGCGAGTGTGCACGAGCTGCTCGCTCCCGTTGACGGTGCGCCGGTGTGCTCGGTCGCGTTGTTGGCGGCCGGCCGCGCCGCCGGTGAGCACCGCTGGATTCTCTACATTGATACCGGCGGTGATTTCTATCCGCCGGGTGCGGCGCAGCTCGGCGTTCCGCTCGAACGGCTGCTGGTGGTGCGGGCAGCACGCCGGGCCGACGCGTTGTGGGTCAGCGAGCAAGCCTTGCGTTGCCGTGCCGTGGCGGCGGTCGTGTTGCCGGTGCGGCGGGTAGACGCGTACGTCACGCGGCGGCTGCAATTGGCGGCCGAGAGCGGCGGGGGCCTCGGGCTGGTGATTCAGAGCGAGCCGCGTCCCGGGCACACCTTCGCCGCCAGCCGGCTGCGGCTCGATCCCCTCATCGGCGAGGCGGAGACTCGCCGCGTATTGGTTTCGGTGCTCAAGCTGCGGGAAGGGAGGCCCCCGGAGCCGTTCGTTCTGGAGCTTCCCGATGCGGCGGGTGCTTTGTGTGCACATGCCGGATCTGGCGAGCGCGCGGGTCAAACGCGACGGTCGGTTGTTGTCGGATGAGGCCGCGCGTCCGGTGGTGCTGACTCGTCAGGTCGGCTCGTCGTTGATGGTCGAGCAGGCTTGCCCCCGCGCCCGGCAACTCGGCCTGCGTCCCGGCATGACGCTCGGTCAGGCGCAGGCGATCGCACCCGATCTGCTGGCCTATCCGCACGAACCGCAGCGCGACCGGACCTTGCTGAACCGGTTGGCAAGCTGGGCGCTGCGCTTCAGCCCTATCGTCCAGCCGGTCGAGCCCGACACGCTGTTGATCGACATCACCGGCTGCCAGCGGTTGTTCGGCGGCGAAAGCAACATCGTCCGCCAGGCGGTCGGCGGCCTGCTGCGGCAGGGTTTCGACGCCCATGCCGCCATTGCCGATACCGTCGGAGCGGCGTATGCACTGGCTTCGGCAGGTGGCGACCCGATCGTCGTCGTCCCCGAAGGTCAAAGCAGCGCTTACCTGGCCCGTTTGCCGCCGGCCGCGCTGCGCATCGAAGCGCGCATCAGCGAGCGGCTGGAAGCGCTCGGCGTACGCACCGTCGGCGACTTGCTGATGTTGCCGCGGGCCTCGCTGGCGGCGCGGTTCGGGCCGCAGGTGGTTTTGCGGCTGCAGCAGGCGCTGGGCGAGGTGTTTGAAGGCGTTGGCACGCATGAGCCCGAACGGCCGCCGGTAGCACGCCTCGGTTTCGACGGCGCGGTGTGCGAGCTCGAGCCGCTTCAGAGCGTCGCCGGCCGCTTGCTCGAGCAGGTGTTTGAGCAACTCTTGCAGGGCGACTTGGCTCTGCGGCAAATCGACTGCGTGCTCTATTACGAGCGTGTGCCGCCGACCGTGCTGTCGATCGGCCTGTCGCGGGCGTCGCGTTCGCGGCAGCACGTTGGTGAGCTGCTGAAGCAGCGGCTGGAGGGGGTGGACCCGACGCCGGGCGTGTGCGGGCTGATGCTGGTGGCACGGGAGACGTCGCGGTGGAGGGGTAGGCAAGGCGAGCTGTTCGAGCCGCGTGAACCGGGTGATGAGGAGGGGCTCGGCTGTTTGCTTGATCGTCTGGCCAACCGCCTGGGGTGCGACGCTGTCGTGCGTCCGCGTTTGGTGGACGACTATCAGCCGGAGCGGACGTTTCGGTATACGTCAGCGGCAGGGTGGGCACCGCCGACCAAGGCAACTGCGTCGTCATTCCGAAGGAGCGCAACGACTGAGGAATCCGGCCACAACGTCCAGGCAGACCAGATTCCTCGCTACACTCGGAATGACAAGAAAAATGGTGGGCGGTGCCCACCCGGCGCTCCTCGGCCGGTGCAATTGTTGTCGCGGCCGGTGCCGATCCGGGTGATCGCGTTGCTTCCCGACGGGCCGCCGACGTGGTTTTCATATCGTGGTCGCGAGCACGTGTTGGCCCGCGTGTGGGGTCCGGAGCGGATCGAGACCGCCTGGTGGCGCGGCCCCGACGTCCGGCGCGACTATTTCCGCGTCGCTTCCGAGAGCGGCGAACAGTTTTGGATCTTCTGCGCGTTGCCCGAACGGCGATGGTACTTGCACGGGATTTTCACGTAGGAGGTGCCCCATCCCTTCCAGGGGTGGGGGACTGACTCTACCCCACCAGCTTGACTCAACCGATCAACCACTTGGCGACATCATCGGCCGCGTTCGACCGGGCCAATCCGCGCGCCGCCTGCGCCATCGGTTCGCGATCCTCGGCGTCAGTCAGCCGCGACAAAGCCTCCAGCAGCGGGCCGGCGTTGGCCGCGGGATCGAGTTGATCCTCCAGGACGACCGCCGCACCTGCATCTACCAGAACCTGCGCGTTGGCGTGCTGGTGACGGTCGCGATGATAAGGGTATGGCAACAAGATCGAGGGCTTGCCCAACGCGGTTAACTCGGCGAGCGTGGAGGCACCGGCTCGGGAGATCACCAGATCGGCCGCGGCCAGCGCCAGGGGCATTTCATGCGTGAAGGGCAGCACGTGTGCGGGCACGCCGGCGGCGGCGTAGGCCGCCCGCGCCTCTTCCTCGTCACGCGGGCCGCTGAGATGCAGAAGCTCCCAGGCGCCGTGTTTGCTGACGAATTCCGGCCAGACGCGGCACATCGCCCGGTTGATCGTACGCGCGCCTTGTGAAGCCCCGGTCACCAGCAACGTCGGCCGGTCGGGGTCGAGCTCAAAGCGGCGGCAACCCTCGGTCCGTTCCGCCGTGACGAACTCCCTGCGGATCGGGCAGCCGAGCGCCCGGCAATCGGTGCCTGGCGGGAAATGGCGTTGTGATTGTGGCCATTGCAGCACGACCAGATCGGCGTGTCGGGCCAGGTAGCGGTTGGCCCGGCCGGGGATTGCGTCGGGGTTGAGAATCGCGGTCCGAATTCCCAGCGAGCGTGCCGCGACGACGGCCGGCCCGGCCGCGTATCCGCCGAGCCCGAGCACCGCCCGCGGCCGTCTCTCTTTCAGCAACGTGCGCGCGGCCCGCACGCTCTTACGCCAATGCCACCAAAACGCCGGCAGCCGAAGCGGGTGAAGCGTACTTGGCCGCACGGATTGCTCAGCCTGCTCGAACGGCGTTCGACTCAACAGCTCGCGGTCCAGCGGGCGCGTCGTCGTGAGGAACGTGAGCCGCGCCTCCGGCTGGATTTGCCGCAGCGCGTCCGCAACGGCCAGTCCGGGATACAGATGTCCGCCCGTACCGCCGCCAGCCAAGACGTAGTGCACCGCGCTCATCGCGTGTATACGTCACCGTCAACTCGTGGCACGGTCAAGCAGGTACCGGCGCAAGAGGGGATACGCCACCCATTGCCGCGCGAGGCGTGCGGCACCCGCCAAACGAGTTCCACCGCCGTCTCTTGAAGGGGACGGCATTGTGACGGCTTTATTCGGCGATTCAGCTCAGAATCACGGATTTGGCCGGACATACGGGCCGAGCGGTTCGCGTGTGTGCCGGCTCTGGCTCCTGCGACGGGCGCGCCGGGACGCAGAGGAAGGCCGCACGATCGGCGAGGCGAGGACACGGGACTACAGGCATTGCGGCCGCCAGAATCCAGCGCGTTTCGGACTATCGTGGATCTGCAAACAGCGTCGCCAGGCATGGCGCGAGACAGCCCGCCTTGGCGATCATCATGGTGGACACACGCACACCACGTCAGTGTCGGGCAGCACACAGACGTGGAATCCGTCGCCGATCGCCTCGCAGGTGTGACGGTTGTTGCAGGCGTTGACGGCCGCCGCACGCAACCCTTCGTGATCGACGGGCTCGAGCCACGAGAACCGGTGGAGGAACCGGTGGGCTGCCCAGCCGATCTGAAAATTCGAGCTGCGGTTCTGCAGGTGGTTGTAGGCCAAATCATACGGATTCCACGTGGTGACGTGCCGCGTAACACTGTAGCTGGCTACAAAGACCTCGCTCAGACCGCGCTCCTCGGCAAAGTCTTCGACGCGCTTCAACGTGTGCATATCCTGATCAAACACCGCCACCATGGCAGCCGTGTTCGCCCGGGCGATTGCGATGTGCGGCAGGATGACCAAGCAGATCAACATGATCGCCAGCAGCAACTGCACCGGGCGATGGCACATGACACGGAACGAGACGACCCAACACGCTGTCAGGAACATCGGTCCAAGGTACATCGAGCGCCACGAGGGCCAATTCTCCTTCACTGCCAGCGTCGATGCAAACGGGAATGCCAAGCAGCCTGCCAGGCAGGCCAGCGCAAGAGCAGTCCGGAGCAATGCGGCCGTGCCCATCCGCCGATGGAGAATCCCCCAGGCGAAAAGCGCTATGATGGCCAGCGCTATTGACAGGGCGTGTGCCCACCCAAGCAGAGCTGGATAGAATCTCCGCTCGAATAACATGAGCTTAATCAGTCGTCCTAGAAACACCAGCTTACTTTCAACGTCAATCGGCAGACTCGCCCGGGGATTCCCATGAGCTTGCGCTATCCAGATAGACAGAAGAGCCCCCGCCAGCAGGCCGCCCACAATGAAGGCGCCTTCTCTCAAGAGGCGCCGGAATGGAAAGGGTCTCCGGTCCAAGGCAGTGAGCATCAGCACGATAGTCCATATGACCAGTGCACTAAGGGCGCCGACCTGTGATGTGAGAAAGGCCATCGCGATGAGGGCACATCCAGCGCCCCATGCGGCGGAACGGAGTCTGCCACTAGGCAGCCGGAGCAGCAGCAACCCCGCCATCGAGAGCATGGCCCCCAACGGGTAGATGCCCGCAGCCAACCAGAGCGCAGCTTGGCCCGCGAACGCCCAGACCATAAACGGCAGCAATGTAAGAAACACGCTCGCGGAGCGGAACACGTTCCAGACGGTGTAGGCGGCGCAAAGCACTATGCCGGTGTGTAATAGCAGTTGCAGGTATCGCGCAGCAAAGTTTAGGAAGCCGGCCCCCTCAGCATTCTGGTAGTAGAAAGCAGCGTAATACCACACGAGCTGACCAGGTCGCCCGTTGGCAAGGCAATGGCGCGCGATGTTCGACGGGCGGCTGGCAAAGTACAGATCGTCGCCCCGGAACCACGCTTGGGTGAGCGCCGGGCCGAACGCGATAATGGCGGATGCCGCACACAGCAAGACCGCGCACCGGAGCGGATACCGACGTGGCGCCGGTTTGTTCAGGGCGACGTTGTCCGCTTCCGTCACCTGGGGTCCCCAGCTTTGCGGAGCGTTAACTGGGCGTTTGCAGATAAGCTGCGCTGGCTTCGGCCAACCAGCCTTCCACACACAATTATAGCACCGCCCTCCGGCGCCCAGCAATCGAGAGCAGACCGGAAACTGCGTAGCGTAGCCATGTGAAGTGTCCCGGGGATGCCTGGCCGACCAGTTGGGACCAGCGGGCACAAGGCGCCGCGCCAGCACGGCGCTTACGCCGGGCGCTGTCAATCCTGGCAGCGCAAGGTAGCCCTGCGCCCGGACCGTTCTAGGAGGTTCCGCCAGCTTGCCAAAGCCCTGGGTCTGTTCTTTTCAGCGCGTGTCGCGCCGCGTGGCGGACGGCGGGGTGGTCGTCGTTGGCGGCCGCCGTTAGTGCGGCTCGGGTGGGTGCGTCCAGGCTCTGTGCGCTACCCAGAGCGATGGCCGCGTTGCGACGCCACATGTGGCGGGTGGCGCGGCGGGCGGCGGTGGCTTTGGCGAGTCGCGGCGCGGCACGCGCGATTGTGGGGATTTGCAGTAGGACTCAGGTCGCCCCGTGGCGAGTCAGGTCGTCGCGGACAGTCCGCACGACCTGCTCGGCAGTCGCGATTGCTCGAGAGGCGTCCGCGGGTCTCGGATCCGGCCACTCCCCGGGGTAGCGGGCCTCGACCGCCCACTGAGTGAGTTCGGCCAAGTCAGGTGGCTGGCTGCTGAGTTGCCAAGTGGCCGGCACAAGATTGCGGAGCAGGTCCAGATCGTGGCTTCTGGGGAAATCGATTCGCAGGCAGACGAGGGCCGCTTTGATGGCCTTCTCGGCCGCCTGTTGGGCCAGCCAACACGACTGACGCGGCGCTCCGCCG
>JAUWXH010000324.1 GCA_030616465.1 Planctomycetota bacterium
GGAGATCCATCGCTTTCAAAACGGGCCGGTGGCCATCGGCGGCAGTCTCTATTGGAATGCGTTCACGCTGTTCGACGAGATCAAGGCGGGGATCGCACGCTGCAGCGAGCGCGGCATCAAGCTCGACGCCGTCGGCATCGACACCTGGGGTGTGGACTTCGGCCTGCTGGCCCGGGGGGGCGAGTTGCTCGAAATGCCGCGGCACTATCGCGACCCGCGTACCGCCGGGCTGATGGAGCAGGCCTTCGAACGCGTGCCGCGCGAGCAAATCTACGCCTCGACCGGTATCCAGTTCATGCCGCTGAACACGCTGTATCAGTTGCTGGCCGTTGCCGGCAGCCCGGCCCGTCTGCTCGACGTGGCAGACAGGCTGCTTTTCAGGCCGGACTTGTTCGCCTACTGGCTGAGCGGCGAGGCCAGGTCCGAACGCAGCATCGCCAGCACGTCGCAGGTGATGAACGCGCGTAGCGGCCGGTGGGACGTTGAGCTGCTCGAGAAGCTGGGTCTGCCGGCGCGCATCTTGCCGCCGATTCAGGAGACGGGCTCGGTCGGCGGAGCGTTGCTGCGGGGTGTTTCTGACGAAGTGGGACAAGCGGGGACGCCGGTGATCTACACGGCCAGTCACGACACGGCGGGGGCGGTGGCCGCCGTTCCCGCCACGGGCCGGAACTGGGCTTACATCAGCTCGGGGACCTGGTCGCTGGTGGGTGTTGAGCTGCCGTCACCGCTGATTAACGCCGACGCGCTGGCGGCGAACTTCACGAACGAGGCCGGCGTCGCCGGCACCACCCGCTTCCTGCGGAACGCTACCGGCCTGTGGCTTGTGCAGGAATGCCGCCGAGCATGGGCGGCGCAGGGCCGATCGTACTCGCACGAGCAGCTTGCGCAGATGGCCGGTGACGCGCCGGCGTTCAGGTCCTTCGTCGATCCCGATGATCCGCGCTTCGTCGAGCCGGGCGATATGCCGGCGCGGATTCGGGCGGCCTGCAAACACACCGGCCAGCCCGTGCCCGACTCCCCGGGCGAGGTAGTTCGCTGCGCGCTCGAAAGCCTGGCGTTGAAATATCGCTGCGTCCTGGAGACGCTCGAACGGTTGATCGGCCGTACGATCGAGGTCGTCCACCTCGTCGGCGGCGGCGTGCGCAACGAGCTACTCAACCAGTTCACCGCCAACGCCACGGGCCGGGCGGTGATCGCCGGCCCAGCCGAGGCCACCGCCGCGGGAAACGTCATGGTCCAGGCCATGGCCCAGGGGCGCGTCCGCTCGGTGGCGGAACTGCGGCAGGTCGTGGCCGCGTCGTCAGAGTTGAAACGTTACGAGCCGCAACAGGTCGAGCAATGGCTCGCGGCGTTTGGGCGGTTCGATTCGGTGCTCTGTGAGTAGGCCGGCATAACCGGCCGGCTGGCATACCCCTTCGCTGTCGAAGCAGGGGCCGGGGTCCGGCCGCCCGGGTGCGTGTCTTGCACATTCGAGCGGTTGGCGGGCCGAATCGTGTTGATGTTTACCCCCCGAACGGTGATAATGGGGTAGTAACTGCCCGTTCGGAGTAGGCCGGAGGGAGGAGAGGGATGTTTGATGCGAGTTGCCGATACAGTCGGCACATTCTCCTCCTGCGCTCATGCCACGCAGCGTTGTATGAAACGTCTCTACGTTCCAGACACGCGTTTTTTTTCTCGGTCGCGGGCTGGGCGTCTGCGGCAAGCGTTTTGGCCAACCACACAACCCGTTGAAGGTGAGGGAAGACACGATGCATGCCGGAAAGAGGACGGACTTCGGGCTTAAAGCGATGCTGGGTGTCGCGGCGTGGGTGTTGTTCAGCACGGGGCTGGCGACGGCGGATTCCTGGGTATCGCTGACCCCCGAGGGTGCCGTTGTCGTTGAGCAAGAAGTTGCCGCCATCCCGCCGCAGGTGACCGTGCTCACGGCGGACGAGACCGGTCTGCAGGTCGCGGTCGACACCTCCGGGCTGAGCGTCGGGCTGCGCAAGACCAAAGGCGGCGAATTCGTCGCGGTGAGTTGGCCGGAGTCCCCGATGGCGGGTCGGATCGGCACGCCGGCGTTGCCGGTGATCCGAGAGCTCTTCATCGCGCCGCGGGGGGCGATCGTGACGGTCGGCGCGCAAGCCGGCAGGCCGGTTGTGATTGACGCCGACACACTCGGCCTGCCGTTGCGGGTCATCCCGATTCAGGCGCCGGTCCCGAAGATTCCGGGCGCTGCTGAGAATGCGCCGTTCGACTACGACCCGGCTGCGTACGCGGTGGGCGCGTTCGGCCCGGCCGAGCGGGCGACGGTTACTGAGCTGGGCTTGGCACGCGGACAGCGGCTGTTCCTGCTCGAGGTGCGCCCGGTCGCGTACAACCCGGTCGCGCAGGAGCTGATGCTCTGGCCGACGATCTCGGTGAGTATCGCGTTCTCCGGCGGAGAGGAGCCGAGGCACGATCTCAGCCCGCTGCCGGGCTTGAGGCGGATCGTGCTTAACCCGGACCCCGACGTCGATTTCCAGCGCGGGACGGGCAACTATCTGATCGTGGTGGCCGACGTGTACGAGTCGGCGATCGCCGATTTCGCCGCCGCTAAGCAGGTGCAGGGCTTTGACGTGATGACGTATCCGGTCGCCGGTGGGACGAGCAATGCGGCGATCAAGAGCTACATTCAGAGCCTGTGGGACACACCCGACAGGCCGGATTACGTTCTGCTGGTCGGTGATACCAACACAATTCCGCACTGGACGGGCGGCGGTTCCGGCAGCCCGAGCACGGACCTGCCGTACTCGTGCATGGACGGCGGCGGTGACTGGTATCCGGATATCGCGCTGGGTCGGTTTTCGGTGCGGTCCCCCTCTCAGCTCCAGGCGATCGTGGACAAGACGCTGTACTACGAAGACGGACCGCTGGCGGATCCGGATTACGTGAACCGGGCGGTGTTCATGGCCTCGGAGGACAATTACTCGGTCAGTGAGGGGACGCATAATTGGGTCATCGACAACTACATGATCCCCAATGACATCGTCTCCGACAAACTGTACTGCCACACCTACAACGCAACCACACAGGACGTGCGCGACTCGTTCAACGACGGGCGCTTCTTCGGCATCTACAGTGGTCATGGTGCAACGTACTACTGGGCCGACGGCCCATACTTCTCGCAGGACGATGTCCGGAACCTGGTGAATCAGCACATGTACACGTTCGTGTGCAGCTTCGCGTGCGTCACAGGAACCTACACGGTGGACGAGTGTTTCGTCGAAACCTGGATCCGCGAGCCCAACAAGGGGGCCTTGGCGATTTACGGGTCGTCGGTCAACAGCTACTGGACTGAAGACGACGTCCTGGAGAAGCGACTGTTCGACGCGATCTTCGACGAGGGCGACGACGTTCCCGGCGAGGTCGGGCCGGTCTGGAACGACACCCGGATGCGCTACCTGGCCCAGATGGGCCCCGACTCCACCACGCGACGCTACTTCGAGATGTATAACCTGATGGGCGATCCGTCCTTGCTTCTGCCACAGGCGATCGGTTTCACCCTCGCCGTGGACCCGCTTTCCCAGGACCTCTGCTGTCCGCCGGACGACGAGGCCGTGTACACGATAGAGGTGGGGCAGACTGGCGGTTTCGACGAGGCGGTTACCCTCAGTCTCAGCGGCGAGCCGAGCGGGGCAACCGTTGACTTCAGCGTCAACTCGGTCCCGCCGCCGTTCACGTCGGTGATGACCGTCGGCAACCTCAGTGGCGCCGCGGCCGATC
>JAUWXH010000333.1 GCA_030616465.1 Planctomycetota bacterium
GTCGGGGAGGATCCCTCGCAGTAGACACCGCCGCCGTACCCTGCCGTATTTCCCGTGATCGTGCAGTTGGTGATCGTCGGGTTGCTGTCCCACCAACAGTGGACGCCGCCGCCGCCGCCGCCGTCGCCGTTCGTAATCGTAAAGCCGTCCACGACGGCCTCAGCGCCCTCGCCGCTGAGGAAATAGAACCCCCCGCCGTAGCCCTCGCAGTCGATGACGCAGTTTTCCGGGCCGTGCTCACTCCGGACGGTGATGAGCTTGCCGGCGAAGTCGAGGTTCTTGTTCAACGGCCCGGTGTACGTCCCGTCGCAAACCACGACCTCGTCGCCCGGGCCGGCCGCGTCGATGCCCTCCTGGATGGTCAGATAATCCCCGCTGCCGTCCCAACAGACATGGATCGTGTCGCCGTTGGCGGTTGCCGCCAGCGCAAGCGCCATGACCGGCACGCCCAACACCACGAGTGCCAGACTCTGAATCCGATTCGACATGATACTCTCTCCCTCCCCCCCGGACCCCGAACGCCCCGTGCATGACGACTGTCGTCAGCAGGGGCGGAAATGCAGCCTGCATTATAACGCAGGGCCGTTGCGGAGCGTATACCGTTTTACCCGTACCCGGCAGCCGCCAAATCGCAGCGGCGCTCACACCTGCCGGCGCGTCGGGCATCACGGTTGGAGGCGATCGACCACCGAACGCCGCCCCGGATGGCCTAGGCTGGGGCCGACTGACGGTCGGTCAGCTACTTGGCCGAGACGGGCTGCGAGGGGGCGAGCTCGAGCATGCGGTCCAGCGCGATGCGGGACCAGCGCTTGGTCTCGTCATCGACCGCGATCTGATTCACCACCCGGCCCGCGATCAGGTTCTCCAGCGCCCAGTACAGGTGTTTGAGGTCGATGCGGTACATCGTGGTGCACAGGCATTGGATGCCGGCCAGCAAGCGCACGTGCTTGTCCGCGAGCCTGTCGGCCAGCCGGTGAACCAAGTGCACCTCGGTGCCGACGGCCCAGTACGAATCCGGCGGCGCCTCGCGGACCGTTTTGACGATGTACTCTGTGCTGCCGACGTAATCGGCCCGCTGGCACACCTCCCACGCGCATTCGGGATGCACGAGGACGTTGTACGGCTCGTCCAGTGCCCGGATCGACTTGACCTGCTGCAGGTTGAAGAGTTGATGCACCGAGCAGTGGCCTTTCCAGAGGATGAAACGCGCGGCGCGGATTTGCTCCGGCGTCAGACCGCCTTCGGGCTCGTCCGGGTCGTAGACCACCATGCTGTCCAGCGGCCAGCCCAGCGCGTACGCCGTGTTGCGACCCAAATGCTGATCCGGCAGGAACAGGACCTTGTGGCCCGCGTCGCCGTCGCCGTCCGGATCGGCCCCTTGCAATGCCCACTCCAGCACCATCTTCGCGTTTGAGCTCGTGCAGCACGCCCCGTCGCTCCGGCCGACAAACGCCTTCACCGCCGCCGACGAGTTGACGTACGTGATCGGCGTGATCGGTCCGCCGGCGTGCTCGCTCAGCAGCGCCCAGGCTTCCTCGACCTGGTCGATATGGGCCATGTCGGCCATGCTGCACCCGGCGGACAGATCCGGCAGAATGACCTTCTGCGCATCGCTCGTGAGAATATCCGCCGACTCGGCCATGAAATGCACGCCGCAAAAGACGATGAACTCGGCGTTGGTCTGCTGGGCGGCCAGTTGCGCGAGCTTGAGGCTGTCGCCGGTGGCGTCGGCGAACTCGATCACCTCGTCCTGCTGGTAGTGATGGCCAAGGATGACCAGGCGTTTGCCGAGCTGATCCTTGAAGCTGTGTATGCCGGCGCGGAGCTCGTCCTCGCTGAGCCGCGCGTACCGAACCGGTAAGGGGGCTTGAAAAAGCACCATTGCTCGGGTTCCTGTTTGCTTCGCCCGCAGCTTGTATGTTAGGTTTTTTCGCTCGGCGAATCCAGTGTTGGCGTGATGTTCGAGCTGGCACGCGGCCGGCGGGTCCGTCGGTGCCATTCGAGCACGGCCAGCACGCTCGCGACGCCGGCCAGGTTCGCCAGCCAATCCCACAGATTGGTGCCGCGGTTGACGAACTGCTGGAGGTACTCGTCGAGCGCGGCGTACACGCCGAGCCAGAGCGCGGCGATCCACACGAAACGGCCTGAGAGCGGTCGTCCAAACGACTCGACGAACCGCCAAAACAAGAACGTCAGCAACCCGAAGGCCACCAGATGCGCGAGCACGTCGGGGTACGCCAGCGGGCCCCTGAGCCTCAGTCCGGGGAAATGCGTGGCGCAGAACAGGAAGACCCAGTAGGCGGGCAGCGTGTGCCGATACCAGCGGTCCCAGCGTGTCAGGGGTGTCTCCGCGTTCAGGGGGCCGGGGCGTCGTCCGGGCGGTCGTCCGGTCGTTCGGGCGGTGGGGGGCCGGCCGGGGAAGTCGCACCCACGGTGGGGTATTCGGCCGGCGTAACGACCGGCGGGGCAACGTAAGGATTCAGCGCGGCGGTCGGGACGTCGGTCGGCTTCGAGACCGGACCCGCCAGAACGCCCGGCTGCTCCGCGTCAACGTCTACCTTGGAAGGCAGCGTTTCCACGGTGGTTGCCGGGGCTGCCGCCACTTCGGCAGGTTCCTCCATCGCCAGGATTTCCCCGGCCAGGGCGGTATAGTCCTCCGCCCCACGCGAGCGCGGCGCATAGTCGAAGATGGTCTGGCCGAAGCTGGGGCACTCGGCCAGCCTGATGTTGCGCCGGATGCGGGTCTCGAAAACGCGTGCGCCGTACCAGGCGTCCTGAAACTCCGCGTCGCGGATGAACCGGCTGACGTCGTTGCGGACCTCTTGCGCCAGCCGCGTGTTCGTCTCGTACATGCACAGCACGACGCCCGAGACACGCAGCGCCGGCTTCAACACGCCGCGTACCAGCGAAACCGTCTCGAGCAGCTTGCCCAGCCCTTGCAGTGCCAGGAAGTGCGGCTGGAGCGGGATGATCACTTCCTCGACGGCGGCCAGAGCGTTGATCGTCAGGGTCCCCAGGGAAGGGCCGCCGTCGATCATCACGATGTCGTACGGATCGGGGAACGTCTCAAGTGCCCGGGCCAGGATCAGCTCGCGCTCGGGGCGGTCGGCGAGCTCGACCTCGGCCGCGATCAGGTCGAGGTGGCCCGGGACGAGGGTCAGCCCTTCGGCCACCTGGCGGGCAGCGGCCCGCAGCGTGTCGCCGCCGAGCAGCACGTCATACGTGCTCTTGTCTCCGGGGCCCAGCTCGATTCCCAGGTGCATGGTGGCGTGGGCCTGCGGGTCGAGGTCGATCAGCAGCACGCGCTGCCCGGCGCGCGCCAGGGCGGCCGACACGTTGACCGCCGTCGTGGTCTTCCCCACGCCCCCCTTCTGATTGACGATCGCAATCGACCGCATGTGCGGAGTATAGGGGATAGAGGCGTGGATTTGAAAACCGCGTCGGGTCCGGCGCGGCCGGCGCTACGGTCCTCCGCCGGACCGTCATGCCGGCCGGACGAGCGGGTCACGCCCCGGGGTGGCCGCCTTTTCCGGCCCGCCGCGACAAAGATTCCCCGTTTCGACTGGAATAACTCGCCGGGGAGAGGATAATGGGCACGATGGGTTGTCAGGGATGGATACCCGAACCATCTCTGCCGCGG
>JAUWXH010000116.1 GCA_030616465.1 Planctomycetota bacterium
GACAACCGGCATCACGCTGGGGCTCGGTTATGGCGGCGGTTGCCTACAGGCGACCGTCCAGCGCATTCTGGTGGCGGCCGTGTTTGATTAAGCGGTTGTCGTGCGCGGGACCGGAATCTAGCAACTCATTAGGGAGTAGACGCATGAAACTGAAGCTCAAACTCGCGTTGCTCGGCGTTACTGCAGGAGCGTCTCTACTGCAATGGTTCTCCTGTTCCAGCGATTTCTTCGCTCGGTTTCTGGGGGACTTTGTCGGAGACGCGATTTTTCTGCGGGTCGTTGACTAAAACAATTGGCTAACGATCCATCCCGGCTCAGCGAGCCTACGACGACGGGTCGTGGCCGTCGGCCTGGGTGGACACAGGAGACACCGATGAGCAAGAAGTGGCTAAAGGTCAGCGCGTTGCTGGTCGGCGGGGCCATGCTGTTCTCCAACGGCTGCCTGGGCGCGTTCTGGGACGGCATGTGGAACACCGGTTGGCCGACCGGGAGCAGATGGCTGAACGTCCTGATCGATGTTCTGAATGAGGAGCTGGCCGGGTAGGCAGGCCTGGGCGCGGGCCGGCTTCGAGGGTCGCTTGCCGCTGGCATCCGCCCCGACACGCTTCGGCCTGTGCAGTGCCAAAGCGTCACGGTCAGGACAATCCGACGAGGAGAATCGGACGGTAATCGCCGGGCGACCCCGCTCGGCCTCAGATACGATCGGAGATTGGCTATGTCGAAACAGAAGTTTGCCGCGTTGTTGATTTTGTCAGGTGGCTGGCTCGTCGCGCTCGGCTGCAGCCTCTTGCCCAACCTGCTTTCGGGTATTTCGTGGGCCACGCTGTTTCCACCCACCGGCGGCTGATTCCCCGTGCTGAGGGGCGGCCTCCGGCCGGCCTGGACGAGTAGAACTGCCCGGGGCGCATCGGCGATCAAAATGCGCCCCCTTTTCTTGCGCCGAAGGCCGGCGGCGGGGTTGAACAGCCACCTGGGATGGCCTTATACTGCCCCGAACGTTTACGAGTTCCAGTGACGGACCAGGGAGTACTCGGGATGTCGGCAGCGAAACGGAAACTCTTGGCGACCGTGGCAGTGCTCGGAACCGCGACGCTGTTTCAAATCACGCCGGGAGGTTGCTTGCGATACAGCGCCGCTCTGGGGTTGAACGCGATCGATTTCTGCTCCGTTGTGAATTGTCAGGGCGGGACGTTCTTCAACTTCTGCGAACCGGTACCGCTGCTTGTCGATTGTCCCAACGTGCAGACAGGGCAAGTGCCCTAGCGACCCAGCGGCAGGAGGAATCTTCCCATGCGGCCCTTGCGAACACGCGTTCTCGGCCTGGTGATGAGCCTGGCTGCCGGCGGCACATGCCTGCAAGTCGGCGGATGCTCACTGGGGGGGTTGACCAACTTCGTCACCAGCCTCAATCCTTGCGGCACCATCTTGGACTGCGACCCTCGGACGTTCGCATTTTTCATGAACGATTTCAGCGAGCCGGGTGTGCAACCGAGCGTAGATCCCTTCTGCACCTGGCCCCCGCTCTGCCCACCGACCCTTGACCCGTTCTTCGGCTTTGGCGGGGCTGTGGTGCCGTAGCCCACGACCCAGCCGGGTACCAAGGATTCCTCCTTTGTCTCGCCAAGGGGAGAAGGTCCGCGTCCGCTGTTCGTCGGCAGCGGTGGCGGACAGCGGGCAGTGAATTGCCCCCAGCGTTTTCCCAACCACGTTCCGATACATAGAATGAGGTGAGGCCCGTCCGCGGCCCTGTAGGGAGTGTATGCGCAGACGGGGCCTCACCCGAGTGATCGTATGTGGACCCCTTCCGCCAAGATCGTCGCACGTGGCTTGCTGGGGCTCGCGCTGGTCGCCCCCGCCCTGACGCCGGGCTACGGGCAGGCGCCGGGGCAACGCGCCCGGCCCGCGACGGCTACCCTGCCCGAGAGCAACGAGGCCACGCTGCTTTCCGGCCGCGTGCAGGAAGCCATCCAGCGCGGGGACCATCGACTGGCTATCCGGCTGATTGAGCAGATCATGCAGCTCCCCGGGGAGCTCGTGGCCGTGCCCGGCAGCCGAACGCACTACCCGGCCCGGCATCAAGCGTATCGTCTGCTCCAGCAACTTCCGCCGGCGGGCGTCCAGCTTTATCGCCGGCTTTACGACGCCGGTGTGACGGCGCGGTTCCAACGTGCGTCGCGGTCGGCGGATGTCGCGGCGCTGCGCGAGCTCTTCAGCGTATATCGCTCGAGCTCGGCGTGGCCTGACATCGGCCGGGAACTGGCGGCGCTCCTGCTGGACCAGGGGGTTCACGGCGAGGCGATCGAAGTTCTCCGCGAGGTTCTGCCCGCGACAGACGGTGGTGATCTGCCGGCCCGGCAGGCCCAGCTTCTGGTTGCCCTGACGAAGGTCGGCGCCTGGTCGTCGGCCGAGCGCGTGCTCGCTGAGCTCAAAGCCAACCCGACCTTGGAGGCGCAACCGGCATGGCAGGAACGCGTGCGTAGTCTGGAACGCTGGGTGGCCGCCTGCCGCTATGGCGATCGTGACTCGCTTGGGTCCGCCGGGCCGGCCCTTATCGCCGACACGGCGGCCGCGCCCCTGTGGAGTCAGTCGCTGCGCGGACCCCGCGGCCCGGGGAATCCCGACAGCGAAGCGGATTTGGCCGTCGCGGTTGACACGCTGCGGCGTCTTCCGCTTCACGAACCGGTGTTGGAGGCAGACGTGCTCGTGGTGCGGTTGCGCGGGACAGTATGGGCGTGGGACGCGCTCACGCTCACGCCGCTCTGGCAAGCACCCGAGATCGAGCCGGCGGATACCTCGGCGCGCGTGCGGGCGGCTTGGTTTGGCGGGGGTACGGCGCGTTCGGAGGGCGTCAGCGGGGACGAAACGGGCCTGACCGGCGAGGCACGGCTGTTTCTGCTCCACGCCCTGCGCCATGCCGTGTCAGCCGGTTTGGACCAAGTCTATACCATCGAAGGAATCGCCTTGGGCGACGCGGACGGCGAGCCTCTCGGCCGGCTCGGGCTGGGTGCGTCGAGCGGGCGCAACGAGCTGGTCGCACGGGACCTGCGCACCGGCGAGCAAACCTGGCGGACCGGTGCGGACCCGGCACACGCGCTCTTTGGCGTCGCCTTCCAAGACTGCCCGGTCGTCGTCGGGGACAAGCTCGTGGCCCCCTTCGTCCGGCGGAACGAGTTGAGCCTGGGCGTGCTGGATCCATCCAGCGGGCGGTTGATCCGCGAGGTCCCGGTGGTCGGACCACCGACGCGCTTCACACCGGTTGGTGGCCGCTGCCGCATCGGCGCAGATGAAACGACGCTGTACGTGTGCACCGGCAACGGGGTCATCGCGGCGTTCGCTCGGGAGGGGCTCGGCTGGAAGTGGGCGCTGGTTTACCCCAGCACGCTCGCCGAGCATCTCAGCCGCGCCTGGTGGCAGGCGGACAGCCCGCTGCGTGAGTCCGGCGTGGACCGGCCGGTGGTGGCGGACGAGCTGCTGGTGGTGGCCCCCGTCGATTCCCACGAGATCTTCGCGATCGATCGCTTCAACGGACGCGAGCGCTGGCACGTTGAGCGCGGCGAGTACGCCTTTGTCGTGGGCGCGGTTGATGCCGGTCTGGTCGTCGGCGGTTACGCAATCGCCTGTCTGGATCCCGCCGATGGCCGGACAGTCCGCTGGCGGTCGGTCTCGCTGGAAATCACCGGACGACCGGCGGTCCGTGGCCAGCAGATCTACGTGCCTACGCGCGGCGGCATCGTGGTGATTGACGGCCGAACCGGCAAGGTTGTCGCCGACCAATCGCTCGCGGCCGGGACGCCGGTTCGCGGCGCGGGCGTTCCACCCGCGGCAGCCCAGGCAACAGCGACGGGTCAGGTCGTGGCGGCCAATCTGGCGGTCTCGAGCGAAGCGCTGTTTGCGGTGTCGCCCAACCGCGTCGTGAAGTACCCGGATGTTCACGCTACGCGCGCCCGCTGCCAAGCCCTCCTGGCCCGGAACGCGGCCGACGAGCGGGCAACCCTGACTCTGGCGTGGCTTCACCTGTTCGAAGGAGACCTGGAGGCGGCGCTGGCTAGGTTGGAAACGATGCGCCTGAGCGACGCGGCGCTGACCGCAAGCCGCAACGAGCTGCTGGGGCATGTTTGCCTCGCGCTGGCGCGCGAAGCGCAACACGGGGCGGGAGAACTGGCGTGGCTGCACCGGGCGGCTGCGCTGGCCGAGTCCTCGGGGTCGGCGGCCCGCTTGGCGGCGCTGATCGGCAGGGCGCTCGAGCAGAGCCAGCGCTGGAGCGAGGCGCTGGAACACTACCGCCGCGTCCTTTTGCAGGAGCGAGCCGGTTACCTGCGAGTCGCCGGGGACGAGGACCGCGAGGTGGTGAGTTGGCTGCATGCCATCGAGCGGATCGGCGTCGTTCTGAACCACGTACCCGCCGCGCAGGCCGAGATGTTCCTCGATCAGTTGGTGCGGGACGTCGCCGACACGATGGACCCAGAAGGGATTCACGGTCCAGCAGAGGCTGAAGGCGGCGGCGCTCCCAGCGCCGGGGTCCTGCAGCGTGTCCGTCTTGCAGTTTGGGACCCGGTCCGGCGAGCGAAGATCGACCGGGTCTTGATGCTTAGAGAGCTGCCGCCTGAGCTGGCGATCCGGTACGTGGCGTCCGCCGACGACCCCGCGCTGCTGGCGCCCTTACGCCGCCGGCTCCACTTGGAACGCTGGGACACGCACGTCTCGCTCGGTTTGTTGGAGGAGGCTCGGGCGGACCGGGCCTATTGGCAGGAGCATTACGCGCACGGCCCGCGCGAGGGGGAATCGGCGTCCCCTGCCGCGGGGAGTGTGGGCGTCCCGCCCGCGCCTGAAGCTGAACGCGTCGCGCGCATCGAGCTGGCCATGCGCAAGCTGGAGCAGGGTGCCAGCATTCCGTTCGCCGACCGTTTCACGCGCCAGTGGCTGCTGCCGGATGCAGAGCTGATCCTCGATGTTCGTCGTCCGGCCACGGCAAGCCGTCCCTGGATCCCGGTCCGCCACCTAGTGAGCCGGCAAATCGCCCTGCACAGCGTCACGGCCGGCACGCCGCTGCGGCAGACGCCGGACGGCCTGTCGCGCGGCCAGGGCGCGCGGGCGGAAGCTCTCGGCTCGTCGTACGCTGGCGGTCGACAACTGCACGGGCAAGCTCTGTACGGTCGGTCCAGCGCGTGGGGCGGAGCGGCGCGGGATAGCTGGCCGGCGGTGTCGCACGATCATCTGGCGGCTGTGCCGGTGCGCAGCGGGCTGGTCTGTGTGGGGCTGGGACCGGAGCGGGGCGGCGGTCGGCGACTGTGGGAACGCGTCGTGCCCGAGTGGACGGAGATCCCCCAGCGCTTTGCCGAGCGGGCCGTCGCCGGGCCGGAGGGTGTTTGCTTCGCGACCCGCGACAATCGCGTGGTGATGGTCGGTTGGTCGGACGGGGAGCTGCGCTGGCAACGTGACTTGGCGGGCATAAGCGTGGCGCGGCTTCACCTTACGGGCGGGACGGAGCCCAGCCGCTATGGAGGGGGGACCATCGTCGTTGAATCGGAGGGGCAGCAGGTCGTGGCGTTCGACGCCAGCACGGGCGCTCGCGTGCGGCGTTTGCCGGCGGAACTCGGTACGCCCCGGGCGATCGACGTGGTGGCGGATACGCTGGTGGTTTGGGGGGATGACTGGGTGGCCGGAGTCGACCCCCAGACGTTCGAGCCGCGCTGGCGCCGGCCCTGCGACAACAGTGTGGCCGGGCGTCTCGCAGTTCCGCAGCGCGGCTGGATGGCGTGTCAATTGGCGACCACGCGCGAGTGGTTCCTGCTGAATGTGCGCGATGGGAAACGTGTGTACGACAAAGGGCTCAGTGACCTCGGTGAGATTACCGCGGTCGTTGCCGAGGGCGATACGCTGCTGCTGGCAGGCTGGGTTGGCGGGGGTGAGGAGGCAGGTGTACCCGGCGTGGTCCGTTTGGCGGCGGTGGACCTCGGCGACGGGCGGCCGCGGTGGGCCCGGTCGATCGAGACCACCGTGAGGCTGAATCAGACGCAGTTGGCGGCCCATCCCGACTTCATCCCAGTGCTGCTGTTGAGGACCGACGGGCGGCCTAGCGACGTGATCGACCTGAGCAGCTTGGCGATCCAGCTATTGGACAAGCGTAGCGGACGCCCGCTCGAGCCGGTCCCGATCGGGCGGCACTTCCAGAGCACGGACGCCTGGTGCAGTGTTTATATGTTGGCGACGCCGACGCGGATGATCGTGCAGGCCGGCGGCAACCTCGTCGCCTTTGGCAACTCCCCGTTGGGACGAGGCCCGTGAGACGCGAGTATAGAACAGGGCATGGTTGGCTATCTACGGTGCGGGTGCTATGGACTGTGGTACTTGCCTCAGCACTGGTGTGCCAGGGCGGCGCTCACGCCCGCGAGGATAGGGAGTCACCGGGGGCAAGTCCGCGCGGGCTGAAGCCCGCGGCTCCTCACGGACGATTGCTTCAGGATGTAGCGGCGCCGGACGTGAGGGGCTCGGCCGGTATCCCGGTAAGGCATCCGGCTGAAATCACGCCGGCGGCCCAGAAGGCGATCGCCAGTGGGCTGCGCTACCTGGCCTCGACGCAGAACCGCGATGGCAGTTGGCGGACGCGCGGCTCGACCGGGGGCTATCCGGTGGCGATGACGTCGCTGGCCGGGCTGGCCTTGCTGGCCGGTGGCAGCACCCCGACCCAAGGACCCT
>JAUWXH010000272.1 GCA_030616465.1 Planctomycetota bacterium
AGGCGAAGGCGGGCATGGCGACGCCCCACATCCAGTGCTGCCACCAGGACTGCATGCCGAGCACATACATGACCGAAACCATCCACATGGTCCCGGTGATGTCGAAGGTGGAGACCGCGCCCGACATCGCCAACATTGACCAGTGAATTCGCCGGCCGCCGAGGAAGTACGACTCGAGACTCTGCGCGGCGCGCTTCCGATACCAGAAGCCGGCCCCGAGAACCACGAGGAAATACGCCGTGATGGCCAGGACGTCCGGTCCGCTCATCAGGGACTCCCGGGCGGAGTCTCGTGCTCGATGCGCAGCGTCACTATGCCATAGGCCGGCAACTCGATGGGGCCGGTGAGCAGTTCACCGCGCACCTCGTCCGGTCCGCTGCGGTGGATCGCGCTGGGCCGGCCGCCGGGCCAGGTCAGGCTGACGCGCTCGCGCTTGCCGGAGGCGGCGTACAAACGGGTGATCCAGGCCTGGCCTTCGCGGCTGGGCTTGATGGAACTGACGATCACACCGGGCGCGTCGAGCCGGAAAGTCGGAGCCCGTGCCGTCGGACCGTCTGCGTGCGCCGGAATCGCGATCAATGGCCGGTGGCGTTCGATGCCGAAACGCGTTGCCGCCACCTGATCGTACTCGCCCGCATGCGGGCGGATCGAGTAGCGAAACGTCGTCGGCCCTTCCTGATCGGCCTTGTAGTTCGTCTCCCAGTAGTTGTTCATTACGTATGAGAACAAGGTCGCGGAGGGCTGCACGTGTTCGAGCCAGCCGCCGCTCCCCCACGGCGCGGGCACGTCGGTGCGGATCGCGCCCATCTGCACGAGTGGCGCATCGATCGTCACGAGCGTGATGCCGTAATCGGGGTTCGACACGTCCACCCAGCGTTGAACCGCGAAGAAGTTCTTGCAGGCACCGGGGATCTGGTCCGCCTCCGGTCGAACGATCGACCAGGGCATGTCCATGCGCACCGTCGCGTCGGAGACGTTGAGCGGAAAGGCGAAGTGCACGCCTTCCTTCTCACGGATCGGCAACTTGTCGATTACGTTGGTGATGTCGACCCGGTTGATGCCGTCGATCAGCCGAATTCGGCGAACCAGCTTTCGGGTGCCGGGCGCCGCCGATTCGACCTGCAACGTACTGACCAGCGGCCCGTGATCCAGCACTTTGACGGAAGCCGACTCGGCGCGCTGCTGGTTTTCCGGCTTTCGGCCGGCTACGTAGATGTAGTCATTCAGTTGATAGCGCGCGGCACTGTCTACCAGATTCGCGGCCAGAGCGGCACAGCGCAGCTCGGGGATCGCGCCGGTCCGTTCGTCAACCTTCAGCGTGAGCAAGCCGTTGCTGAGGGTTGCGCCGTCGGCGCGGGCTTGGCCGATTCCGGGTGCATCGCCGGGCCCGATTCTGAAGCGGGCGGAGCCTAGCGGCGGGACGTCTGTGGCCAGAAACGCCAGTTCGCCGGTCGAGAGACGCTGCGAGGCCGTGACGGTGCCGTCCGCCGACTCGACTACGTCGCCGGCCAGTTTCATCTCGGCCGGCAGCACGACCAGATCTGTCCGCGGCCACGAGTTTGTGTTGAACACCTCCACGGCGCGTACCGGCCGCGCGTCCGTCCGCCGCTCGGCCGTGGCCTCGTGGATCAATGCCTTGGCGCTGGACTCCGCCTGCAGCGCGAACTGCTGCTTGTACTGGGCTTGCCGCTTGGCGAACGGGTGGTCCGGCCGCGAGATGCTGTTGTGCGCACCCCAGGTGTGCTCGTCGTAGAGCACGGCGTTTCGCCAGGCGGCGTAGAAGCGGTCGTCCGGATAGGTGGCCGGGTTCAACAGCGCCCAGAGCGTGCGGGCCTGCACGAGCTTTTCCGCCGCACGCCGGTTGGCCGCCGTGTCAGCGGCCGTCGATGCCGCGCCATCCTCCCAATAGGGCGTGAAGTCGCCGTGCAGCACGGGCAACCGGTCACCGTAGCGTCGCTCGAAGTCGTGAAACATCTGGCTGGTGGTGCAGATGACGATCTTCGGATAGGCGTACTTCTCGTTCCATTGCCTGACGAAATCGCTCAGTTTTGGATCAGGCGGGCCGTTATCACCACCGATGTTGTAGCGCAACTGAACCATGTCATAGGGGTAGCCCTCGTGCTCCAGTTCGCGGAGATAGCCAAAGAGGCGCCGTTCGTTGAGCGTCTGCGGTCCGCGGTGAAACCACGCGTAGCCTCGCCCGGCCATCCAGAACAGAATCTTGTAGCGGCCGCAGGGCGAAACCCAGTAGAACGGCTTGTCGCCCCAAATGCGTGTGTGGCCGATGCGATGGCCGGTATTGGGCCCGACTGACAGATACCTGACGCCGCTTTGGGCCAGCACCGGCACCAGGCCCCAGGTGTACCCCGGCACGTCGCTGATCATGGCCGAGTCGATCGTGACGCCGTACTGCTCGCGCAACCGCAGCGCGTAATCCACCAACTCGAACAGCTCCTCTTGCGAATACAGCCCGGTGAGCGCGTTGCCATACAACGCGTCGAGGCCGATGCGCCCGGCCTTGACCGCATCGATAAACTCGCGGCGCTTCGTGTCGTCCGCCGTCTTCAGGTAGCTCTCGACGGCCCACAATCCCTCCGACAGCCATCTGAACTGCGCCGCAGGAGGATAGTCGTCGGTCTCACGAATCAAGCTCAGCACTTGGTCCAGGAATCCCATCTGGCGGCGTTCGACGTCTTCCTGGGTATGGGTGTAGCCGATGTCCAGATGCGTATGGTGCATCAGGTAGATGACCCAGTGACGCACGGGCTCCAGCGTCGTTTCCGTCTCGGCCAGCGTCTGCCCTTCAGCTTCGAGCGCAATGCGCAGCGGCCTTTTCTGTTGGACGGCCGGCGGATAGACCGTCACATCCTGACGACCCGGCTGCAACTCAACCGCCAGCAGAGGCTCGCCGTTGCCCTTGCAGTCGGCCCCAACCGCCGCACCGGTGCGAATGACATCCAGAACGACCGGTTGACAGAGCCGCCCCTCCCGTTCGATGAGGCACACCTGAGGCCGCGCTGCTGCGACAATGCAGCCGTCCGGCACAGGTTCCAGGTGCGCACCGGCGGGCGCTTCAAAACGAATCGCGTCGTACAGCACCCAACAGCCCGAAATCGTGGTGATCTCGAGTCGATTGACGTCCTGGAGCGCGGCGCCCGCGATCTCCACGGCGAATTGATGGGGGCGGCCCGCTTTCGGTTCTCCCTCGATCGAACGATCAGAAGCGCCTGCCGGCGTGGCGTGCTCGGCGACGACCCGGCCGTTACAGGTCACGCGCAGCACCGGCGGAACGCGCGACTGCGTGTCCACCAGGTCGACCATCAGCCGATACGGGCTGTCATCGTCGGGCTTCCGCAAGCCAAACATGATCGTGAAGGTATGCGAACGATTGCCCGCCCAGGCGTCCACGGGCCCCGGCTGGACGTACGGCCAGTCCGCCTCCGGCCGCGCTTGGCCCACGACATAGAACGCATCGCGGGCAAAGTCGCGATACCCGCCGGGCCCCAGCGCGAACCCCGCGGTGTCGCCGTCCACGCGTCCGATTTGCCAGACGGTCGCGCGGTCCACGTCATCATGCGCCGGGGCAGCTCGCACTGCGCCCACTATCAGAACATATAGGAGCAAGTGTGTCATTCGAGCCATGGAACACCTCCGTCCAGTTCCCTGGCCATCGACGCCGACCGCGGCACGACCGCTCATGCCGATTTCCCCGCTGCGTCGGATCCGCGATCAGTCCGCCGGTCAACCTGTTCTGAACCAGTCGTTTCGAATTCGCGCGATCCATCTTCACGAAGCATGCAGACACGAACAGAACGTCCGCTTACATTGTTCGCGGCACTCGCGGAAGGAGAGCATATATGCTCCGAAACGGCTTTCATACCGCGACGTTTGCGGGAATCCTGTCATCGCCGTGGTTGGTTCTCTCGACGTTCGCTGCCTTAGCCGCACAGCCGGTGCCGCTCTCGTCGCTGGATCTGTCGGAGATGAGACAAGGCTGGGGCCGGCCGCAAATCGATAAGTCCATCGAGGGCCATCCGATCCGGATCGGCGGCCAAGCGTTCGAGCGCGGCGTGGGATCATATGCGGCCGCTGTGCTCTATGTAGACCTTGGCGGAGACTGCGACCGTTTCACCGCCTGGGTCGGCATTGACGATGAGACCGACGGGCGCGGCAGCGTCGTCTTCAGAGTCTACGGCGATGGTAAACGACTGTTCGACAGCGGCGTGATGAAAGGCCACGACGCGGCGCAGCGCGTGGACATCGATCTGGCGGGTGTGACCACGGTCGTGCTGGTTACGACGG
>JAUWXH010000477.1 GCA_030616465.1 Planctomycetota bacterium
CACGCCGCCAGCAGCGCCACCGCCGCCCACAACGTGCGCTTGCGTACGTGAAACCAGAGCGCGCCGGCCAAGGCCAGCAGGCTCGCCGGCTCGGTGTACGCCAGGACACAGTACGGGAGATATAAGGGGTTCCACGCCCAAAGCAGGAGCACCCCACCGGCGGCTTCGCTGTGACGGACGCGCGCGGCACTGTACACGAGCAGCAGGGCCGCGAGCGTGATCAAGGCGTTCAGTAGCCGCACGACCAACAGCGATTCGCCGAAGAGCCTGGCCGCACCGGCGCCGATCAGGTGGAACGCCGGGAACATCGGGACCTGACCAGGATGGGGCCAGCGGCCCTGGAGTAGACCGGTGATCACCTGCCAGTGCATGCGTTCGTCGGCGATCGGTTGCGGATTGATCCACAGCAGCGCGGCGAACCAAGCCGCGACACTGGCGAAGGCGATCCACAGTGCGGTGTGCCGCGTGCCGGCTCGCCGAAGTGCCGCCGTCGATTCCGTCATCGCGGGAGCATCCTATGCGGTGTCTCGGGCATCTTGCCCGAGTCTCACGGGCACCGGCGGCCGGGTAACCGCCAACTCGCTGCCCATTATAGGTGCCGTTCGCATGCCCGTTACCAACCTGACTGGTATGATACGCGTTCGGACGGCTCGTCCGGGTCAGGCGTCGTCAGCCGGGGAGCAGGCGGCGACGAAGCCGGTCGAGGGACGTCCGGATGCGATCGGCGGTCGGCGACAGCCACTCGATCTCCACTGAGCGGAGGTGACAATGGCCAAGGCTCACGTTGATCCGGCGGAGTTGCGGCGTTTCGCCCGAGACCTGGCCCGGTTCAGCAACGACTTGCAGGCTCTGATGAGCGGGCTGCACGCGAAGCTACGTGGTCTGGAGAGAACCTGGCGTGACCAGGAACAACGCAAGTTTACGGAGGAATTCGAACAGACCATGAAAACGCTCGCGCGGTTCGTCGAGTCAACGGAGCAACACGTGGCGTTTCTCCAAAAACGAGCCGCGCACATCGAAGACTATCTGCAACAGCGTTAGGTCGTCCGCATGAGCGAACAGGCCCGGGTTGAATCCGTTGACGCTCTCAAGAAGTTCAGGGTCGCCTTGTGCAAGTTTGCGGAGACCGTCAAGGTCGGGCTGGACGAAGCCGAGGCGGAGATCCAACGCGCGAATCTCTGGCTCAACCAAGAGCAGCACCGCTACTGGAAACGGCAAGCTGAAAAACGCGCCGAGCTGTACGCCCGAGCCAAGAGCGACCTGAGTCGAAAGAAAACGCAAAAGACGGCGGTGGGGGCGCGGCTTTCATACGTCGATGAGGAGAAGGCCCTGGCGGCGGCGGAGCGGCAACTCGAGGAGGCCAAGCAGAAGCTGGCCAACGTCCGTCGCTGGACTCGCTTGCTCGACGAGGAGAGCTTCTCATACAAGGGGGCCGCTCAGGGGCTGAACCTGGCGGTCGAGGCGGACGTGCCCAACGCCCTGGCGCAACTGGATAACATGATCGCGGCGCTTGAGGCATATGCGTCGTCGGCACAGCCGAGTGAACAGCGCTCGACGGCGCCGGCACCACTCGGGGAAGACATCAGCCGTCCGGAGGAGCCGGCATCGATGGCCCGGGCCGCCCCAGCGCCGCCGGGCGTCGCGGCGGAAGCGTATCAGAAGCTGCGCGAGCGGACCCCGTCGCAGGCGGTTCGTGACGGTACGCCCACCGCCGAGCCGGGATTCGAGTGGTTGAAGGCAGACCAAGCCGGCGAATCTGTGCGGGAGGTGCTGGCCGACCTCGACCTTGCGCGGACGCCGATCGCAGCCGACGACAAGATCGTTGTCGCGCGCGGGGCCTGGAATCACCAACGCATCTACTTGGAGCGTGTGGAGAGCCCGACGGCGGGTGACAGCGGCTGGTACGTTGGCTTCGCCGACGATACCGAGGTTGGCGGCTACGACGCCGTGCGCATTGCCGACCTTCTCGCCGGGCGCCCGGATTTGGCGGTGGCGGTCGAGTTGCCGGCTGGTTGCCTCGTCGTGCTGGATGAGGCGTGCGTCGAGGCCGTGCTCGACGGGAAGGGTACATTGTTGTGGCCTTCCGCGGCGCCCGACGCTATGTGAGACTCGCCATGAGCGTGAACGCGGGACTCGGAAAGCTCACACGTGCCGGGAAAGACCTCCGGGCGCAGTGGAGTGAGGTCAAGGGTGCCTGGCACGACGAGAATACGCGGCGTTTCGAGCAAAGGTACGTTACGTCCCTGCTCACACGCCTGCGGACGGTGGAGCTGACGATGGGACACATGGCGAGCGTCCTGCAGAAGGTTCGCCACGATTGCGAATGAGAATGGAACACGATCGGCGGACAATGCGAGGCGAGCGGTCTCGCCCGAGGAGCGGTTAAAGGCGATGCCGGAGCACCGCGACGAAGGCGTGCCACGCGAGTCGCCGACGGGCGAGCAGGATTACTTCGAAATCCGCCGCCGGGCCCTGTGCAAAC
>JAUWXH010000571.1 GCA_030616465.1 Planctomycetota bacterium
GCGTGTGCTGGAGGAGCTCGGCTACTACGATCCGAACAACAAGGACCCGCAACGGCAGGTCAAGCTGAACGCGGACCGCATCAAGCACTGGCTCAGCCACGGTGCCGTGCCCAGCGAGACGGTTCGCGACCTGCTCAAGAAAAGCGGCATCGCAGTCAAGTGACGCTTAGACAGCGGCTTATGCCTGGACGTAACGATGCGTATCGACGTGCTAACACTGTTTCCAGAGATCATGCAGCCGTATTTGACGGCCAGCATCCTCGGCCGCGCGCAGCAGGCCGGCATCGTTGAGATCCATACCCACCAGCTTCGCGACTACACCAAAGAACCGCATCAGAAAGTAGACGACCGACCGTTCGGCGGCGGCCCCGGCATGGTGCTGATGTGCCAGCCGGTATGCGACGCCGTCGCCGCGATCGAAGCGCTGGACGAGCGCACGGCCCTGCGGATTCTTCTGACCCCGCAGGGCCGTCCGTTTAACCAGCCGACCGCCGGGCGCTTGGCCCAGGCCGAGCGGCTGCTGCTCATCTGCGGCCACTACGAGGGCTTCGACGAGCGAATCGTGCAACTCTTGCAGCCGCAAGAGATTAGCATCGGGGATTTCGTGATGACCGGCGGCGAGATCGGCGCGCTGGCCGTGGTGGACGGCGTCGTACGCTTGCTGCCGGGGGCCCTGGGGAACGATGAGGCGCTCGCCAGCGAGTCGTTCCAGGCCGGGCGGCTCAAATACGCCCAGTACACGCGGCCCCGGGAGTACCGCGGCCTGGCGGTCCCCGAGGTGTTGCTCTCCGGCAACCATGCCGATATCGAAGCTTGGCGCCGCGCGCAAGCGGAGCAGCGCACGCGTCAGCGGCGGCCGGACTTGCTCGAACAGGACGGCGGGGAAAGGCAGTGCCAGTCGGACAAGGAAAACCGTGATTGCCGGGCTGCGGCGGCCGTCCCGCGCGCCGCGGCACAGCAGCTTGCCTAACGGCTAGAAGGAAAGGCGCTCCCATGAGAAACCGCTTGTTCGATGTCGTGGATAAGAAATACCGGCGCGCCAAGGAGCTGGATTTCGAGATCGGCGACACGGTCGTGGTGACCATCCGCATCGTCGAAGGCGATAAGGAGCGTCTGCAGGACTTCGAGGGCACGCTGATCGCCCGCAGGGGCGGCGGGCTGGACGAGATGTTCACCGTCCGCAAGATCGTCGGCAACGAAGGCGTCGAGCGGACGTTCCCATACCATTCGCCCAAGGTGGTCGGCGTGCGGGTGACCCGGCACGGGCGCGTGCGGCGTTGTAAGCTCTACTATCTGCGTGACCGGGTGGGCAAGGCTCGCAAGGTGCGTGAGCGGCGGATTTCCGCCGAGGCCCGTCGGGCGGCGGCCGAGGCCCGCGCCGCCAAGGTTCGTGCGAT
>JAUWXH010000505.1 GCA_030616465.1 Planctomycetota bacterium
GGGTTGCTGAGAAGCCCGGCCAGAGCGGCGTTAGCACCGACATCATTCAGGAGGGCGTGTAACTTGACGCCCAGGAGGGCTGCGAGTGCCGGAAACAGGGCAATCGCCACTGCCGGCGCGTGCGCACGCGGCGTCGTCTGGAACGCTTGGGCAGTGATGATGATGCCAATATACATCACGATTGCGGCCCCGGCCTCGATCGGGATAAGCTCCCTGAGGAACACGCCGCAGCCGAACAGGAATAGCAGCGTGAAGAACAGGCCGTTGAGTATGGAATAGCCGCCCTTGGCGCCCATCGACTTCCAGGCCGGGTGCCCGATGTAGATGGTCGTGGGGAAGCAGGAGCCGAACAGCCCGGCGGCAATCGTGCCCAGCCCGTTCACCGCCAGCGACGGAGCCGTCGCGTACTTGTCACCGGCCGCCTCGGCCGACTCGATGTTCTGCAACGATCCGAGGACGTTCAGCAACCCCATCGGGATCGACACCGTGAGGAATGGTATCAGGACATTGGGGTTCGAGAGGACCGAGAGAATCTCGTTCCCGCAAAAAACCGGTTGGATCCAGCGTACCTGCTCGAACGCGTCGCGCAGGCGCTGGGCCGACATGTCAGCTCCACCGAAGTGCTCAATGCCCAGGGCGGACATGCCCCACGCCAGGGCGGTTCCGAAGATAACCACGAGTAGCCCACCCGGCAGCCCGAACGGAAAGCGAAAACGCCCGAAATACGCCAGCAGCAGGATTCCCAACGGCAGCAGGCCGATCATCGGCTTCGCGTAGATTCGAAACGCGAAGTCGGAGGCGATCAGGGCGATGCCGACCCCGGCGAGCACGCCCAGCAGTGCCGCCCGCGGCGTTATCCTGCGGAGCCTTTCGGCGAAGAACGCGCCGAGAAACTCAATTATGCCGCTGACCAGGCAAGCCAGCAGGCCGGCCTTCCAGGCCAGATCGGCTGCGGCTTCCTTAGGCAACCCATCGCCCAGCGCGGCCTGATAGACCGGGCCCATGACGAACAAGGTGAACGCGAATACCGACGGCGTGTTGATGCCGTACGGCAGGGCGGTCGTGTCGGCCCGGCGGTACTTGCGGGCGATGTAATGTGCCTGAATGCCGTAAAAGAGGTTGCCGATCAGCAGGCTGATTGCCACACCCGGCAGCATGCGCGTGAAAATCAGCTCTGCCGGTATCCCGCAGATCGTTGTGCACAGAAGGATAATTGTCAGGACCTGCACGAGGTTATCGACCATCAGGCCGAAGAACCCGTCCAGGTCGCCGCGCACCCAGACCGGATAGCGGAACCGTGTCTCGGACATGAGAGTCTCCCGCATCATGGGTTCGACCGTGCCGGCGGTCATCGTATGACCAGGCACCGTCGCCCACAAGTCATTTGAGCGCAAACCCGCGCGCGGGCGACAGCGCCCCTCGCCGACGCCGCTTGAGCCGGCGCACTGAACCTGATAGGTTCACCCGCGATGTGTGCGCAGGCGCTGGGGAGCGAGATCGTGGGATGACCATGCCGGGACTCAGCAACGTTTGCGGGTTACGCTGCGTCCGCTGTTCGGCCAGGTGCCCGCTGGCCGACACCGTCTACACTTGCCGGACCTGCGGGGGGAACCTGCAGGTCGAGTACGACTATGACGTCATACGGGCCGACTGGGATCGGGACGCGCTGCACGCCGATCGGGACTACTCGATCTGGCGCTATGCGCCGCTGTATCCGCTGGCGTCGAGGATCGAGTCGCCGCCGATCGGCTGGACGCCGCTGTTCCCCGCTCCACGACTTGCCGAACGACTCAGGCTGCGGTCACTGTGGATCAAGGACGACGGCCGCAACCCCAGCGCGTCGTTTAAGGACCGCGCCAGTGCGATCGCCCTGCTGCGGGCCCGCGAGACCGGGCACGACCTGGTCACCGGGGCTTCGACCGGCAACGCGGGCTCCTCGACGGCGTTGCTCGCCGCCGCTTTGGGAATGCGCGCCCGCATCTTCATCCCCCGCACCGCCCCACGCGCCAAGCTCGCCCAACTGCTCGCCTTCGGTGCCGAGGTGTTGGCGGTGGAGGGAACCTACGACCAGGCATTCGACCTGTGCCTGGCAGCGACGGAACGGTTCGGTTGGTACAACCGCAACACCGGCTACAACCCCTTCACCCGTGAGGGTAAGAA
>JAUWXH010000210.1 GCA_030616465.1 Planctomycetota bacterium
CTGCTCCGCGCTGCGACACGGAGACTCACGGGCGAGCCGCGGACTTCAGTCCACGCGGCGCCGCGCAGGCTGAAGCCTACGGCTCCTCGCAACCGCCCCTACTAGTACTTCCAACGTGGCGCGCGCAGCACGCCAGCCAACCCGCGCCGCAGCGTGTCGCCAAGCGTGGTTTCGCCACGCGTCAGCCGCTCTTCACAACCCGAGCAGTCGTGCCGCGTGCTGATCAGCCAGCTCAGCACACCCAGGTCGTCGCAGGCGTTCCAGACGACGGCCCCGTCGCAGCGGCCGTCGCGGAAGATCAGGCGGCGTGAGACACGCCGTCGCGGATCCACGTAATGATGGAGCGTACGTCCGTCACCGCCGCCGCGGTCGCTGCCGCCCGGCTGAAGTACACCCACCGACCCGAGCGTATTGCCGAAGAGCGTGGTAACGTTGCGGTTCAGCCCGCCAGTCCATTCGGTGCGGCAGCCGATCATGTTCAGCCCGGCGACGCGGCCCTGGTCGCAGGCGTTGGTCCAGGTGCCGTAGCACACCTTGCGGCCCGTGACGCAATGCGTCGCTTGGGTGACGTCGCCGGCCGCGTACACGCCCGCCGCCGACGTGGCCATCGTCTCGTCCACCAGTATACCCACATCGGTGGTAATGTCGGTGCCGCGAGCGAGCTCGGTGTTGGGCTGCGTACCCTTGCCGATGATGACCAGGTCGGTAGCCAGCCGCTGCCCGGAGCGGAGATGCACCGCCAGTCCTGCAGCTTGCCGCTGGGAGCGTGCCTCGATGCCCACGGGCTCCGCGTTCGTGAGCACGCGCACGCCGTTACGTCGCAGCACCTTTGCGGCCAAGCCGGCCGTGTACGCGTCAGCGAGTTGCGAGAAGATCGCCGCCGAGCGCACGACGAGCGTGACCTTCATCCCGCGGTCAGCCAGGGCGGTCAGGGCCTGCAGGCAAACCGGCCCGCCGCCGAGGAAGACCGCTCCAGCATGCGGCCCAAGTGTTCCGGCGTATTGCAGGATCGCGACCGCGTCGTCCAGGTCGCGCAAGCAGAACACGCCGGGCAGATCGATCCCGGGCAGTACCGGCCGCTGGGCCAGGGCACCAGTCGCGATCAGCAGACGGTCATAAGGAACGCGGTGCGACTTTCGCGCAGGCTCGATGACGATCTCCCGCCGGCGCGTGTCGATCGCCACCGCCCGTCGGCCGGTGAGGGCTTTGACACCCGTCTGCCGGTACCAGTCCGGCCCGTGCAGGAACAGCTCGTCGCGGCTGACCTTGCCGGCGAGCAGGTACGTGAGCATGACGCGTGAATACGGCAGGTGGTCCTCGGCCGCGATCAACGTAACCTGCGACCGCCGATCACGTGACCGAATCGCCTCAATCGCCGCCAACCCGGCGGCGCTATCGCCGATGATGACCAGACGCTGCATGACGCCGCTTCGAATCTGGGCGGGTGGGCATTGCCCACCGTTCGGCGGGAAGCCGATGATGGTGGGCGGTGCCCACCCTACCGATTCTGTCAAGCTTCGTATTTGAAGGAGATGTTCACACGCGCGCGGAAGGCGGCGACCTTGCCGTCCTCGACGCGCATGTCGAGCTTGTCGATTTCGGCGATACGGAGATTCTTGAGGCTTTGACCCGCGGTGTTCACCGCGTTCCGGGCCGCCTCCTCCCAGGACTTCTCGCTCGTTCCGACCAATTGGATAACCTTGTAGACACTGTTTGGCATGAGCATTCTCCTTATGCGGTCTTCTCGGGGCACGCAGGTCGGGCTGCGCCCAACCGGAAGACCAGAACCACAGTCTGTAGCGTCGGACGTCCCAGCCGGCTCGTGGGCGGTGCCCACCCTACGAAAGGCCCAGGGCGGCGAGTTTCTGCTTCGTCGGCCGGCCTTGGGCGTCCCAGCCGCGCAGACGATAGTATTCGGGCAACATCTTGCTCAACGGGACGGTTTTGCCCTTGGCCGGGCCGGCGGGCATCGGCTCACGGAGCATACGCTTCGGCAGCGTATCGTGCTTGCCGGTGAAGCCCGCCTGCAGGTTGAACATCCGCTCGAGGTTCCAGATGCGCTCCCCGGCCAACAGCAGCTTGTCCACGGTGTAGTTGAACCCGGTGGCCGTCTTCAGCATCGCCGCCAGTTCGGGCGCGCCGATCGAGAAGGTCACGAACAGGCAGGTGCCCGACGAATCCAACGCGGCCACGGTGTTCTGGAAGGCGATGTTCATCTCCGCCTTGCCCTTCACCGTGAGCGGGTCCATCTTCACCGGGTTGCCGAGAATCTCCGGCGCGATCATGTAGCCGCGGACGTGACAGGCCCCGCGGTTCGAGGTCGCGTATTGCAAACCCATTCCGAACGCGCCGCGTGCGTCGTACGCCGCGAACTCCTGCTTCTTGACGCCCATGAACAGGTCGGGGCGCCCGAACTTCTGCGCGACGCGGGCACCCCCCTCGGCCAGCACGTCGCCGAACCCACGCCGATAGCCGATCTTGGTCACCAGATCGACCAGGGCGGCACCATTGCCGAAGTTGAGCTTGCAGCCGACCTGTTTGGCGGTGATCAGGCCCATTTCGTAGAGCTCCATGGCACAGGCGATCGTGCCCCCGGCGGTAATCGTATCGAAGCCGAGCTCGTTGCAGATGTAGTTGGCTTTGGTCGCCGCGGCCAGGTCGCTCACGCCGCAATCGGCACCTAATGCCCAGATGGTCTCATACTCCGGCCCCTCGCCGAAGCCGGCGTACTTCCCGTCTTTGACGGCCGTGACGCGCCCGCAGCCGATCGGGCAAGCCATACAGGAGCGATTGCGCACCAGGATCTTCTCGGCAATGGTCTCGCCGCTGATCTGCTCGGCGGCCTCGAACTGTCCCTGCTGAAAGTTGCGGGTCGGAAACAGCCCGTGCTCGTTGATCACGTTGACCAGCACAGCCGTTCCGAACTTCGGCAGGCCTCCGCCGGTCACCTCGCCGGCCTTCAGCTTCTCCAGCGAATCCAGGCACGCCGCCCGGAAGGCCTTCGGGTCGGCCGCGCTCACCCCGCCGCTGCCGCGCACCGCGATGGCCTTGACCTTTTTCGATCCCATCACGGCGCCGACGCCGGACCGGCCGGCCGCGCGGTTCTTGTCGCTCATGATGTTGGCGAAACGGACGAGTTTTTCGCCCGCCGGGCCGATGCTGACACACTTGAAGTCCCCGCCGAGCTGCTCGTGCAGCGTGTCCTCGGTTTCGTGGACGTTCTTACCCCACAGCTTACCGGCCGGGCGGATCTCGACTTGGTCATCGTCGATGACGATCACGACCGGCTTCTTGGCCGCCCCTTCGAGAACGATCATGTCGTAGCCAGCGAACTTGAGCTCGGGCCCGAAGTTTCCGCCGCAGTTCGAGCAGGCGATCGCTCCGGTCAGGGCTCCCTTGGTGACGGCCATGAACCGGCTGCCGCACACGGCCGACGTGCCGGTCAGCGGTCCGGTCGCGAGGATGAGCTTGTTCGCGCCGCCCAGCGGATCGACCTTCGGATTGACCTCGTCGTAGATCATCTTGGTCGCCAGGCCGCGTCCACCGATGAAGGCCTGCGCTGCGTCGGTGTCGAGCGGCTCTTCATGGACGTGTTGGCGGCCCAGATCCACCCGCAAGGTTTTGCCTGCGTATGCGTGCATCACGCCGTCACCTCCTTCAGGCTGTCACGCAGGCGGTCCGCATACGCCTGCCGGGCCGAGTGCGAAAACCGCTCGACCGCCTCGTAGCGTAGGGCTTGCGGCGTGCAGAAGCGGATGCATTCCGGGTCGCCGCCGCACAGGTCGCACTTGCGTGCCTTGTTGTCCCAGTAATTGATCGCCCCGAACGGGCAGGCCAGGGCGCACATGCGACACCCCACGCAACGTTCTTCCAGCACGAGCACGGCATTGGTCTGCGTGTCACGCACTAGCGCCCCCGACGGGCAGACCGGGATGCAGGGCGCGTCGTCGCATTGCATGCACATCATCGGCAGGTAGACCGCGTCCTCGGGGTAGATCGCGACGCGGATGTGCGACCGCGCCGGGCGGTACGCCCCGCCGTGCCGCTCCGAGCAAACCAACTCGCACAGCCGACAACTCGTACATTTCTCGTGATCGATCGCCAGCACCTTTACCATAGTGGCGTCTCACTTAGCGGGGGGACTGGATTGGCAGCATGGCCGATGTGCAAGGGCTCACTCCTCACCGATACGTGCTTGGTAACTTCCCCGATCAGCCGCGTCAAGCCTCGCGTCGCCGCGATCGCCTACCACCAGCCACCGAGCGCCTTCGACCGTTGGCGATACCCCGGCTATGATGAGCTCGCTTCTGCCGACCGCGACAGACGGACGGCTGAGCGAGCATTGCACGCCCAAAGGCGGGTCGCAGGCGATCTGGAAACGTGCCTGATGAGAGTTGGCTGGTCGATCGTCGAGGCGCCTTTTCGCGGCGCCACCGCCATGGCGTACGAGGGGCTCTTCACGCTCGGCAGCGGGTATCTGCACGTGCGCGGCTCGCTCGAGGAGCACCTGTCCGACGCACCGCAGAACGTCGAATACACGCGCCGGCCCGCCGACGTCTCTAGTGAGCGGTTCCCCCAAGCCAAGTCGAAGTGGGGAACGTACGTGGCAGGCGTCTTCGGCGACCATCCGCTGCTCGGCCGCGAGATGGTCAACCTGCCGTTCCTTCTGGGGCTCGTGCCGGTCGTGGACGGGGAGAAGCTTGATGTCGAACGCGGTGTGATCGAGGAGTATCGCCGCGAGCTGTTGCTCGATTCGGCGACGTTGCGTCGCGCGCTGCGCTGGCGGACCCATGCGGGAACGGTTGTTCACGTTACCTTTGAGCACTTCGTCAGCGGCACGCGTCCGCAACTGTGCCTCCAGCGAATGACGCTGCGGGCCGAGCGGGACACGCGCGTCATCGTGCACGCCGGCCTCGACGCCGACGTGCGCACCAACGGC
>JAUWXH010000214.1 GCA_030616465.1 Planctomycetota bacterium
CGCTCTTCGGCCGGGTTCGAGTGAACCGATGCTTCGGAGAGAACGGCGGGAACGCGGGCTTCGCGCAGGACGGCAAAGCCCCGGTTCGGACGAAGCAGCCCGTCGCTCAGGAGCGCGCATTCGAGGTGCGTCTCAAGCCGTAGGGCGTCGTTCAAACCGGTAAGCAAGTGCCGCGCGGCACACAGGCTCGCCGGACTGTGATCCGGTGATTCGTGGTAGAACAGCGCGGTGTAATTGGCCTGGGGCGTCTCGGCGGCGTTGTGATGAATCGAAAGGAACAGGTCGGCCCGCACGCGGTTGGCCAGCGCGGCGCGCTTCTTCAAATCCACTGAATCTTCGGGATCGAGGTACACGTCAGTCGCGCGCGTCAACACCACGTTCGCGCGCGCGGCGGTCAGAAACTCGCGCAAGTATTGCGCCACCCGCAGATTCACCGCAGCTTCCCTTAACCCGGTCGGCCCACGCTTCCAGTTGGGTCGAGCGGCGCGCCCGCCGTGCCCGGGATCCAGCACGATCGTCACCCCTTTCAGGTAGCGCGCGTAAGGCGGGATGGGAAAGGCCGGCGCGGGCAGCTCGGTCCAGGCGTAACGATCGGGCGGGGTCGTGACCGGATCGGGTAGCCGCGTGGCAGTGGCCGCGCGCCGCGGAAGCCAGCCGGACGCGATGCCCAACCAGACGGCGCAACCGCCCACGGCGGCCGCCGCGACGTACGGAGCGATCCGACGCAGTGTGATTCGCCTTGCCCGAGTGCCCACCACCGCCACGCCGCCCTACGGCTCGGGTCCCGGCCGGCGGCTGCGCTCGGGGCGGGCTTGAGTGATCTGTTCCAGCGTGGTTTGGATCGCCGCGTCGAGCTGCGGTCTGCGGCCGCGCACCTCGTCCTCGGGCGTCACCGGGACGAGCACGTCGGGCACGGCCCCGTTGTTCTCCATGTCCACTCCGTCGGGCAGGGTGTACCACCCGCGCGTCGGCATACGGATGTAGGCCCCGTCGATCAGCCCGTACGAGCCGGTGCTGATCACCGCTCCGAAGGTCGTTATGCCTACCAGGGGACCGCGGTCCAGGTTCTTGAAGGCGTGCGAGATGATCTCGGCGTTGGAGAAGCTGTACTGATTGCACATCATCGTGGCCGGCTTGGTCCAGGCGTAAAAGATCAACCGGCTCTGGGGATAGCCCGGCTCACCACCGCGGCTGACCGTATAGGCGTGTCGCCGCACGTTGAGCACTGCCAGCACCCAGTCCGCCGTCCACCCGCCGCCGTTGTTGCGGACGTCGATGATCAGGCCGTCCTTGCCGTGGGCGACGGCGTAGAGATCGCGCTCGAAGACGTGGAAACTCGACTCGCCCATCCCGCGGATGTGGCAGTAGCCGATCCGACCGTCGGACTGCTCTTCGACGTATGCGGCGTTCTCATCGACCCAGGCCTGGTACTGGAGGTTGGCATAGTCCCGATACGAGGTGGGTCGGATGATGATTTGCTCGGCGGGGGCGTCGGCCGCCGCATTCCCTTCGCGGTCCGGGCTGGGGACGAACTCGATGATCACCGGATCGCCAACGGTGTCGATCAAGGCCTGGTTGATCGGGCCGGCGGGCCCGACCGGCTCGTGGTTGACCTTCAGGATGATGTCGCCGGGCACCAGCTTGCTTTCGGCCCGGTCGGCCGGGGTGTCCGCGGTAACGGCGGTGACTTTGAGCCCCGGTCCGGGATAGGTCCGGTCGAAGTCGCAGCCGAGGTAGCCGATCCGCTCGGACGAGCGTCCACCCGGTCCGGAAATACCCAGGTGCGACCCGTTCAGCTCACCCTGGAGCATGTTGAAGACCTCGTTGAACTCGGTGACCGTCTGGGTTTGCAGGGCCAGTGAGGCGTATCTCTCGGCCAAGGTCGGCCAGTCGAGGCCCTTGAGCGTGGGGTGGTAGAACCGCAACCCGAGCATGCGGGCCGCCTCGAAGAACTTCTGAACCGCCTCCTCCGCGTGCACCACCGCCAGCTTGGCGCTGAATGAGTGACTCTTGGCATCCGAGCCGCCGGGCTTGCACGAGCCCGGCACGCCGCTCTTGAGGTAGTAGAGGCGTTGCCCGGTCAGGCCCCAACGCAGCGCCCCCACGCGGGCCGAGACGATTCTCTTGGTGTCCTTGCCGTCCCACTTGACGGTGTACAAGGCCGGGCTGCCGCCGTGGGCGGAGCTGAAGGCCAGCAGGCTGCCGTCGGGGGACAGGGCGAAGCGCGACTGGTTACCGGGCAGCGACGTCACCCGGCGGATGCGCCGATACGCAGTGTCCAGCTCGTATTCGTACTCCTCCGCTTCCTCCTCCTTCTCCTCGTCCTTCTCCTCCTTCTTGGCCTGCGGCTCCTCGAGGACGCTCTTGATCCAACGGCGGAGCTTCTTCTTCCAGTCCACGCCAGGCTTGCTTTCCTCCTCTTCCTGGGCCGCCTGCGTAGTGGTTGGTTGGGTGGTTTCCGGTTGGGTGGTCGGGAGGGCGCCGGCGAGGGCGATTTCGCCACTGGCGACGGCGTCCTTCAGCGGCTTGTGTTTCTTGACCTGCTCGGCCTGCTTCTTGAAGTAGTCCGCCAGATCCACCGACGACTTTTCATCGAGCTCGCGCGAGAGGAAGACGAGGTACAGGTCGCTGTCGAAGCCGGCGCGGCGAGAGGTGAATGCCAGCACCTGGCCGTCCGCCGACCACTGTGGACCGGTATCCGAGTCCGGGTGCTGCGTGATATTGACCGGGCTGCCGTCGCCATCGGCCGGAACGATCCAGATGTCCGGGTTGTATTCCGCGTCCTCGATCTCGTACGCCATCCACTTGCTGTCGGGCGACCACTCGTAGCTCGGGGCGTTCCAGCTCTCGACGAGCAGGGTCTCCTCGCCAGTCTTCAGGTCGCGGATATGGAGATCACCGCGGCCGCGGACAAACGCCAGCTTCTTGCCGTCAGGCGAGACCTCCAGGTAGCGCTCGATTTGGGGATGATCAGTGATGCGCTCGATCTTGAAGCGCAGCGAGTCCGACAGCGGCTTGACCGGCTCCTCGGCCGACGCGGCCCGGTAGATATCCTCCTGCCCCTCGCGGTCCGAGACGAAAAACAACGCCTTGCCGTCCGGCGACCAGGTCACGTGGTGGTCGCGATAGGGCGAGCGCGTCACACGCCCGGTGGGCTTCCCCTCTTCGGTCTTGATGACGAAGATCTCGCCGTGGACGACCAACGCGATCTCCTCCCCATCTGGCGACGGCTCACTTTCGTCGGCATTCTTCGTGTAGCGGTGGAGATCGACGCGCTCGCGTGGCAGGTCGCCGGCGGCGGTCACCTCGACTTCACGCAGCTCGCCATCGGGCAACGACATGACGCAGAGCTTGTCCCAATGGGTGAACGCCAGCACTCGGCCGTCGCCGGAGACGGACAGGTCGCGCACGTCGTCGCCGCTCAGGTGGGTAATTTGCCGCGCCGCGTCGCCGTCGATCGGCTGATACCAGACGTTGACCGTTCCGCTGCGGTCGGAGAGCAAGTAGACGCCACGGCCGTCGCCGTCCCAGGTGGGCAGGCGGTCGCTGCCGTCGAAATCGGTGAGCTGGAAGAACTTGCCGGTCTGAAGCTCGTGCAGCCAGATCTCGTGGTTGGCGCTGCCGCGGTAGCCCCGCCGCCACCACTTCGCTCCCCCGCGGGTAAAGGCCAGGTGCTTTCCGTCCGGGCTGAGGCGGCCGTCGGCGGCGTAGCATTCCATGGCTCGCCACGGTTGCCCGCCGGCGGCGGGAGCGCGATAGACCTTGGGCTCCCGGAACTGCTGCCCCTCGACCCGGGAATGAAGATAAATGTAGTCCCCGTCCAGCGACCAGTCCGTGGGCACCTGCGGGCGGTCGGAGAACGTCAGCCGGTGCACCTCGCCGCCGTCACGCGTCATCACGAATACGTTGGCCGTCCCATAACGATCGGACGAGAAGGCGATCTGCCTTCCGTCGCGTGACCAGACCGGGTGACTATCGTAGGCCGGGTTGACCGTCAGGCGTCGGGCCACACCGCCGGCGATCGGCACGGTCCAAACGTCGCCGGCCCAACTGAAGGCTAATGTCTGCCCGTCGGGCGATAGGGCCAAGTGGCGGGCAAAAACTACCGGTTCGGCGATGGCCGGCCCTGTGGCGAGCAATCCCCCAACCAGGACTGGCAGAGACATTGCGACAGGCAGGCATTGCAGACGCATGCGGCGAATTCCTCCCTCGGCAGGGCCGCATCGAGCGGTTACCGCCGATGCGCCCGGCACAAGGTCGCCATTCTACGCCCGCCCTCGCGAGTATCCACCTATGTCGGTGCGCACCGGGAGGGCGAAGCTCCCGCTGAGCTATTGACACGTGCGGCTCGGCAGGAGCCTCGCCCTCCCGCTACGTGCTCATTGCGGCTTCGACGAGGTGTCTCTTCCCTTTTCGGATGACCCGGTGGCCTTCGGCTTGCAGCCGGGCGCGTTGGGCGTTGACGCCGCCGGGGTATTTCGGATTGAGCTCGCCGCCGGTCTTGACCAGGCGCCACCAGGGCACGACGCGCTTGGCTCCGGCCTGCTCCTGCTCATCGGCGGCGTGGGCGATGATCCAGGCGAAGATGCCGGTGGTCATCGGGCAGGCCATATCGACGCCGTGCCGCTCGGTCAGCTTCTGCGTGATCTGCTTGATTGTGCGCACCTTGCCCTTGCGGACGCGGCGTATCTCCTGCTCGATCTCGGCGACCGACGGTACGTACAAGTGCATGCCCGACTTGTCGCAATGAAACTTCTTGGGCAGGTCTTCCTTGGCCTTCGCCTCCGCCAGCTTCTCGCCCCAGGTCTTCTTCTTCCGCGGCATGGTCAGCTCCGTTGCCTGTGTGCGTCCATTGTCCGAAAGGCCCCCGGCGAAGGCAAGCCGTGCGTTC